>CBDUNQ010000203.1:0-4845 GCA_965368625.1 uncultured Gammaproteobacteria bacterium | reverse complement strand
AATTCCTGCATATAGATCTTGGAAGCGGCACTGGCACCCAGGGTGAGCTTATCGGTGATATGCCCGCGCCAACCCACCTTGATCCCTGCGCCATAGGATTCCTCGTCACCATTATTGGTCACCTTGGAAGGGTTGCTGGAAAACCCCTGGAACATGCCCAGACCATAGGCCCGGAAACGCTGGGCGGCAATCTGCAGTGAAGCGCCAAAGGCATGATTCTCACTCACCTTGAAGGATACCGTGGGTGACAGGATGACCTGTGACAGGTTAACCCCCAGGGTACTGTTGAGCGTTCCATTCACCGCGGGACTCAGGTTGGCGGCCACGGCGCCCACGGCAGCGGCATTGGCCGCCTGGCCTGCAGTGGTATAGCCTCCCTGGAATGCCGGTACAAAGGCTGCACCCAGTGCCGGGGCAAAGGCATTGAAGTAATGATTATCGTTATGACGGGTATTCATGCCGCCATTGGCCGCCATGGTCATACCCACTGCCATCGTGGGGCTGAATTGCATCACAAAACCGGCGTGGGGAATCGCAAACACCGTGGCGCCACTATCCCCCGAGGAAGAACTTCCCCCCATAAGTGATGCATCCAGAGAGGCATCCCGGTTGGGGTTGAATAATTCAAGGCCCGCATCGCCGCGGTTGCCTACATCACTGATGGTGGCCGGATTTACCACACCCGCCATGGCATCCTGCCCGAATGCAACACCAGCACCTGCCGTCCCCCGGTTATGTGAGCCATACCCGATCTTGAAATAACCGTTGGTGGCCTGTACCGCAGGAGCTGCCAGCGCGGCAGTCACTGCCAATGCCGTCAACGAACTCGTCAGATTGCGATTCATATCTCCATTCCTCTCATTTCTTTGGTGTGTGATGCGGCAAACCCGCATGTTGCAGTTAAACAACATTCAGTGGGCGCACAAACAACAGCATGGCAATGCGCCTGAAAGTTGTCAATAATTTGTTGATTTGCAACAGCCATGCCATTTTCATGCCATAGTTACGCTGATTTGCTGATTTTTTACTTGAATAGTTCAGTGACGGAAATACAACAGAAAGCTGAACTGATTCACCAGCTATGGTTCAATAGGCAGGCTTCCATTCAGACTCTGCGAACAAGGATAGAGCATGAAAAAACACTTTTTGACCAAGCCAGTCTTTTGGCGCACCAATGCCTTTCTCACCCTCTATGGTTTGTCGGGCGCCTGCCTGGCATCCGGATTCTCACTCAGCGTGGAACAAGGCACGGGCAATCTGGGTAACGCTTCTGCCGGATCCGCCGCCGTGGCGGAAGATGCCACCACCATTTTTTACAACCCCGCCGGGCTCACCCGCCTCTCGGGTACCCAGTATCATGCCGGCGGCCATTTCGTGGCACCCTCGGCAAAATTCAGTGATGGCGGCTCCGTCACTTCCCTGCCAACCACGCCGGCTACCCCTCTGTTCGGCACCGATGGCAGCGATGGCGCGCTCACCGGGCTTGTTCCCAATTTCTATTATGCTACCGACCTTACAGAGAGCCTGCGCTTCGGGCTGGGGGTCAGTGTTCCCTATGGCTTGAGTACCGAGTATTCCCCTTTGTGGCGTGGCCGCTACCACGCATTGGAATCCCACCTGATGACACTCAACCTCAATCCAACCCTGGCATTCAAGGCAACGGAACAACTCTCCGTGGGATTCGGCATCAATGCGCAATACGCCAAGGCGGAATTAAGCAATGCCATCGATACCGGAACCGCATGCGCCGGGCTCGAAGCCGCCACCCTGATCACGGCGGGCAGCTGCAGCACGGCCGGGCTCGCACCATTGCAATCCGATGGCAAACAAGAGCTTGAAGGGGATGACTGGAGCTTTGGGTTTAATTTTGGATTACTGTATGAGTTCAACGATCGTAGTCGCATTGGACTCGCCTACCGCTCCAAGGTGAAACATGAGCTGGAAGGTGACGTGGAAATCACAACGCCGGCGGGCGTATCCGGTATTCCCCTCCTCGCCGGCCTGCTTGCCTCGGGAGATATCAACGCGGATGTGGAATTGCCGGAAACCCTTTCCCTGAGCCTTTACCATCGAATGAATAATCCCTGGGCCTTACTGGCGGATGTCACCTATACCCGCTGGGATCGTTTTCAGGAATTAAAGGTGGTGCGCACCAGCGGCACGGTACTCAGCAACCAGCCGGAAGAGTGGAACAATACCTGGCGCTATTCCCTGGCCCTGAATTACCACGCCCATCCGGAATGGATGTTTCGCGCGGGTTTCGCCTATGATGAAACCCCGATCCCCAGTGCTGAACTGCGCACACCGCGCATTCCCACCAATAACCGGCGCTGGATCAGTGTAGGCTTCAGTCACCAGGCAAGCCGCACGCTGCGTATCGATGGAGGCTATGCCCACTTATTCCTGAGTGACACCCCGATTCAGAATGAAGAGATCAGTACTAAACACGATATTATCGGCAGCTACAACAATACCGTGGATATTTTCAGCCTGGCTCTGAATTGGTCCTTTGACTGAGACCGCTTGCCCCAGAATTCAGGGGCAGGCATACACTGCAAACAAAAAACCCGCTGTGCCCTATGCCAGCGGGTTTTTTGTTTAGATAACAAATTACTGGTGACCGACCATCCCCTAGGACATCGCGGACACCAACTGCTCCCCAGTGTCAGACACCGCAGAGCATCGGCAAGGTGGGAATCAAGCCTTTTTAATCAGAAACTCGTACTTGCCACCGGCTTCCTTGGACTCCAGCAGCGGGTTACCCGTCTGCTTGGAAAAGGCTTCAAAGTCCTTTACGGAACCTGGATCGGTAGCAATGATGCGCAGCACCTTACCGCTTTCCAGCGCCGTCAGCGCCTTTTTAGCTCGCAGGATAGGCAGCGGGCAGTTCAGACCGGATGCATCCAATTCTTCGTCGTAATTCGCCATGTTTTAAAACTCCTGAATCTATCTGTATTTTTTGGTTCAAGCGGTAGCTGAACAGGCTTACCGGGGCAGTAGTATACATCAATACACTTTTAAGGCATTACCCGCGACATTACAAGTCTACCACAGATCCTCAAGACCATCGGCCCAGCACAAAGCGACTTGAATGCAGACTGCCATCAAAGGGCCAGGGCCCTGTCGGGCAGCACCAGAGGTAAGCCCTGCCGCGACCAGTCGAGGATTCCCCCACGAAGATTAGTGACATTGTGCTGCCCGCGGGACATCAAAAAGGCACAGGCCTGGGCGGACCGGGCCCCGGAGCGGCAATAGAACACCAGTGGGCGCTCATCCTGCAATTGATCCACTTGCAGTGGTACTACATGCAGCGGCATCAATTCCGCCCCTTCGATCACACCCTGCGCCCATTCTGCAGGGCTGCGTACATCAATGAGACGAAAGCGCGCCGGTTCCGCCCGGATCTGCTCCGCCAATGAACGGCTATCGGTTTCGGGAACACCAAACACAATGACACACCTCCCCGAGTACGCGGGAAACCATTAAATAAGACGACCATTATATTCTAATATATGTCCCCGAGGTCAAGTGCAGAACCATACTAAAGTGGCCGGGGAACCTTACAATCAGGTATGGTGTCTTGGTAAGGACCAATCAGCCCATGGAACCTGTAGTGATTCGAATTCTGGCCATCAGTGCCCTGCTCCTGCTCTTTCCAGTTTCCCATACTGGCGCCGAGCCGGTGGATTTACCCAGCATCGGCGATACAGCGGGGCGCCTCATTTCCCCGGAACAGGAAAAACACTTTGGCGAATCCTTCATGCGCCAGATTCGCCGCAGTGGCAAACTCACCCAGGATCCGGAGCTGGATGATTACCTGCAACGCCTGGGCTACCAACTCGCGTCGGCCAGCGATACCCCGAGTTATGGCTTCACCTTCTTCCTGGTAAACGACCCCGCCATCAACGCCTTTGCCGGACCCGGAGGCTATATCGGGGTTCACAGCGGCCTGCTGCTTGCTGCGCGTAATGAAAGTGAATTGGCTGGTGTACTGGCACACGAAATCGCCCATGTCACGCAGCGCCATTTGCTGCGCGCCTACGAGGCGGCAGACCGAATGAGTTTACCCACCGCAGCCGCGCTCCTGGCGGCCATACTCATTGGCAGTCAGGACAGTCAGGCGGGTCAGGCTGCCCTCATCGGCTTGCAGGCCGGGGCGGCACAATATCAAATCAATTTCACCCGCGATAACGAAAACGAAGCGGACCGGGTCGGCATACAGACTCTGGTACGCGCCGATATCAATCCACAGGGCATGCCGGATTTTTTCGAGCGGCTGTATCAGCAAATCCGCCTCTTTGGCAGCCAGATTCCTGAATACCTAAGCACACATCCCATGACCAGCAATCGCATTGCGGAGACGGCCGCCCGCGCCGAAGCCCACCGCACCCATGGCCGCAAGGATTCGTTGAACTTCCAATTGGCCCGCACCCGACTAGTCATCGCTCATTCCCTGCAATTACGGGAACTGCTTGCGGATTACCAGCAGCGCGAGCGGCAAGGCAAGCTCAGCGAAGCCGATCGCTATGGCTATGCCCTGGCACTGTGGCGCTCCGGTGAACTGGATGAAGCGGCTAAACGATTGGAAGCCCTTTATAAAGACGATCCCGATCGGCTCAGCTATCCACTGAACCTGGCCAACCTGGAACTGGAACGTAATCGCATCCAGGCGGCCAGCAAACTCTTTGAAGAAACCCTGAGTCTGTTTCCGGGAAACCGCACCCTGATTCGCGCCTATGCCTCCGCCCTTATCACCCAGGGGCAGGCAACACGTGCTCGAGACCTGCTGCACCAATTGATTCAGCGCGGCGAGACACAGGACCCCAAACTCTACCAGCTGCTGGC
>CBDUNQ010000202.1:0-4845 GCA_965368625.1 uncultured Gammaproteobacteria bacterium | reverse complement strand
GTGGGATTCGCGTGGGTGGGGCAGGGAATGACCGGGTTGCCGGAGCCGGCCACGGGATTTCTGTATTGGCCTGCCATTGTGGGGATCGGCCTGAGCAGCATATTCCTGGCCCCGGTGGGGGCGCGCATGGCCCATTGGTTACCACGTGCGCGCCTGCAACAGCTCTTTGGTGCCGTGTTGTTGCTAGTGGGGGTACGTATGCTTTGGGGTTGACCTGAAGTTTGCGGCGTTGGTCAATGGAGTCGGGTATCATATAAATTTATAGTTAACTCTAAAAAAAGAGAGGGAAGTAGTATTGGTTTTTTTCTGGCACTCTGTGCAGCATTGACCGCTGGGTCATGCAGGGAAATGAAATTTTTTTTCCGTCTTCTTGAGCGCGCACTGGCATGGGGTACACGCTGAAAATTTTAATATCCATTTGAATTTAATATTTTTTTATAAAATTCTCGCGACTGAATCAAATCCATAAGCATTCCTTAACCTACTAAATTACTTGGTTTTATTGATATATATCAAGGCCAGCTGCACTCACTTGGCGCACAGTGCTGCCCAACGGATGCGAGAGTGAGATGTTGGCAGCAATCAATCGAATGCAATTTCTACGTGGGGGTTTTTCCGCTAAGGAAATGCCGGTGCGTCCCCCATGGTCCCTGGAGGAAGATCGTTTCATCACACAGTGTACGCGCTGTAGTGACTGTGTATCTGCCTGTCCGCAGCACATCCTGGTCACAGGGCGCGGCGGATTTCCTCAGGTGGACTTTTCCCGGAACGAATGCCTGTTTTGCGGCGACTGTGTGCGCAACTGCACTACGGGTGCATTGCAGCCGAATCTCACGCTGGCGCCCTGGTCCTTGCAGCCCGTGATAGAAGCGTCCTGTCTTGCACAGCAAGGCGTGGAGTGCCGGGTGTGCAGCGAGGTGTGTGAAGCACGGGCCATCCACATTCGTTTACGGGTGGGTGGTCCGGGTCTTCCCGAGGTGAATGGGGAAGACTGTATTGGTTGTGGTGCCTGTGTCGCTGGTTGCCCCAGCAGGGCCATTCGGCTGCAGGCGCGGTCCCTATCAGGAGAGTAAGCAATGAATATCAGTGGAGTGGTGGTGCGATCCCGCCCGGAAAATATCGAGTCGGTATGGAAATCCCTGGAGGCCCAGGCGGGCGTGGAAGTCCATGGCGCCAATCCCGATGGCCGTTTGGTGGTCACTGTGGAAGAGCAGGGGGATCAGCGCATGGCGGATGCGGTATTACAACTGCAAAACCTGCCGGGAGTACTTTCCACTTCCATGATTTATCACCAGTTTGAAGATATTGATGCTGATCCCAGTGATCAACAGGAGGCCCAGTAATGAAAATCAATCGTCGCGACTTTATCAAGTCCAATGCCATCGCGGCTACGGCGGCTGCCGCAGGTGTTACCCTTCCCGGTGTAAAAACCGCCATGGCGGGAACCTCCAGCGAAATTCGCTGGGATAAGGCCCCCTGTCGATTCTGCGGCACGGGTTGTAGCGTGCTGGTCGGCACCAAGGAGGGCAAGGTGGTGGCCACCCAGGGTGATCCCGATGCCCCGGTGAACCGCGGTCTGAATTGCATCAAAGGGTATTTTCTCTCCAAGATCATGTACGGCAAGGACCGTTTGGAAAAGCCTCTGTTGCGCATGCGCAATGGCAAGTTTGACAAGGAAGGTGAATTCACTCCCGTCAGCTGGGATCAGGCCTTCGATATCATGGCGGAAAAATGGAAGGCCGCCATCAAACGTGATCATGAAGAGAATAAAGGCAAGTCTGTGGATGAAATGACATCCCGCGTGGGTATGTTTGGCTCAGGCCAATGGACTGTATGGGAAGGCTATGCCGCGTCCAAGCTCTACAAGGCCGGTTTCCGTTCCAATAATATCGATCCCAATGCCCGTCATTGTATGGCCTCTGCGGTAGGTGCCTTTATCCGTGGCTTCGGTTCCGATGAACCCATGGGATGTTACGACGACCTGGAGCATGCCGATGTATTTGTGCTCTGGGGATCCAATATGGCGGAAATGCATCCGATCCTCTGGTCGCGTCTGACCGATACGCGTTTGACCAAGAAAGACTGCGAAGTCCATGTGCTTTCCACCTTTGAGCACCGCAGCTTTGAGCTGTCGGACAACAGCATGATTTTTGTGCCCCAGACCGATCTGGCTATCCTCAATTACATTGCCAACTACATCGTGCAGAACAAGGCCTATAACCAGGACTTCATCAACAAGCATGTAAACTTCACCAAGACACCTACCGATATCGGCTACGGTTTGCGCCCGGAACACCCACTGGAAAAAGGTGCCAAGAACGCCGGTGCCGGCAAACTCAGCCCCATCAGTTTTGAAGAGTATGCCAAGTCGCTGGAACCCTACACCCTTGAATATGCCTCGGAGCTTTCCGGTGTGCCCAAGGAAAATCTGCTGAAACTGGCCAAGGCGTATGCTGACCCCAATCGTAAGGTGACTTCATTCTGGACCATGGGCTTTAATCAGCATACCCGTGGTGTATGGGCCAATGGTCTGGTCTATAACATCCACCTGTTGATGGGTAAGATCTCCGAGCCGGGTAACAGCCCCTTCTCTCTGACCGGTCAGCCATCGGCTTGTGGTACCGCCCGCGAAGTGGGTACCTTTTCCCATCGCTTGCCCGCAGATTATGTGGTGAAGAAAAAACCCCATCGTGATTTCGCGGAAAAAATCTGGAAGCTGCCGGAAGGCACTATCCCCGGTAAGGTGGGCTACCATGCCGTATTGCAGAACCGTATGCTCAAGGATGGCAAGCTCAATGCCTATTGGGTGATGTGTAACAACAATATGCAGGCGGCTGCGAACCTCAATGAAGAAACCTTCCCCGGTTATCGCAATCCGGATAATTTCATTGTGGTTTCCGACCCCTATCCGACGGTTACCGCCATGGCGGCGGATCTTATCCTGCCTACTGCCATGTGGACCGAGAAAGAAGGAGCCTATGGCAATGCGGAACGCCGCACCCAGTTCTGGCGGCAACAGGTCAAGGCGCCTGGTGAAGCCAAGTCGGATCTGTGGCAATTGATGGAATTCTCCAAACGATTCAAGGCAGAAGAAGTGTGGCCGGAAGAATTGCTGGCGAAGCAGCCCGAATACCGTGGCAAGACCCTGTTCGACATTCTCTATGCCAACGGCCAGGTGGATCAATTCAAGGCGCAGGCGGTCAAGGATAGTGAAGGCAATGTATACGATAATGATGAAATGGCCGATTTCGGTTTCTATGCGCAAAAGGGCCTGTTCGAAGAATATCGCCGCTTTCAGCTGGAAGGGCCGAAGAAAGGTCATGAGCAGGCTCCCTTCGATACCTATCACGAAGTGCGGGGTTTGCGCTGGCCGGTAGTCAATGGCAAGGAAACCCTGTGGCGCTATAAAGAAGGCTATGACAGCTATGTAGGGAAAGGCGAAGACTTCAAGTTCTATGGCAATGAAGATGGCCGCGCCAATATCATTACCGCACCGTTCGAGCCTGCAGCGGAAAGCCCCGATAAGGAATTTGATCTCTGGTTGTCCACGGGGCGTGTATTGGAACACTGGCATTCGGGCTCTATGACACGCCGGGTACCGGAATTGTATCGTGCCTTCCCTGATGCGGTAATCTTCATGCATCCCGATGATGCCAAAGAGCGTGGTTTGCGCCGGGGTTTGCCCGCCAAGGTGGTGAGCCGGCGCGGAGAAATGTCGGCACGCGTGGAAACCCGGGGGCGTAATCGTCCACCCAAGGGCTTGATCTTTGTACCCTGGTTTGATGCGGGTCGCTTGATCAACAAGGTAACACTGGATGCTACGGATCCGCTCTCCAAGGAAACGGATTACAAAAAGTGTGCCGTGAAAGTGGTGAAGGCGTAACTGCAGCCATGCAGTGAGAGATGCGAATGAAGACCACGCCCAAACCCGCCACGCCCGCAGATACGATACGTAGCAGCCGGCGGCGCTTTCTGGTGGATTCCGCCAGGGCCGCCGGGGGTGTCGCGCTTGCGGGTTTGGGTTTGGGGATGTATGCGCGACAGGCTGTCTCACTGCCGGCTCAGGCGATTCGGCCTCCCGGTGCCTTACCGGAAGAGGAGTTTCTGGGGGCCTGTATCCGTTGTGGGCTATGCGTACGCGACTGCCCTTACGATACCCTCAAGCTTTCGCAGTTGGGTGATCCACTGGCCACGGGCACTCCTTACTTTGTGGCCCGGGATGTGCCCTGCGAAATGTGTGATGACATTCCCTGTGTGAAGGCCTGCCCTACCGGGGCACTGAATCACACGCTTACCGATATTGATAATGCGCGTATGGGGCTTGCCGTCCTTGCGGACCAGGAATCCTGTATTGCTTTTCAAGGTCTGCGTTGTGAAGTGTGCTTCAATGTCTGTCCGGTGCAAGGCAAGGCCATTACACTGGAAATGCGTCACAACGACCGCTCGGGCAAGCACGCCATTTTCATTCCCGAAGTGCATTCCACGGACTGTACCGGTTGTGGGAAATGTGAAGAGGCCTGCATTCTGGAACGTGCCGCCATCAAGGTATTGCCGCATCACCTGGTGAAAGGTGAACTGGGTCGCCACTATCGTCTTGGCTGGAAGGAAAAGAAAAAAGCCGGTGGCAGCCTGGTGACTCCGGACCGTG
Source organism: uncultured Gammaproteobacteria bacterium (assembly GCA_965368625.1). Taxonomy (GTDB): domain Bacteria; phylum Pseudomonadota; class Gammaproteobacteria; order DSM-19610; family DSM-19610; genus JAIVHA01. The sequence continues at coordinate 197 of CBDUNQ010000202.1, read as the reverse complement.
AGCACCAGTACAACCTTCCGGAAGGGCAGCGTTACGATTACGAAGGTGAAGGGCTGATCTACGATGATCCGCAGACGCTAAATGATAGTCCCTTTGCTGAAGATCCTCTGACCACTCTGAAAAATGGAATGGTGGAGCCATGAGTGCACGCTCCGCTTATCCCGGGTTTGATGCGGTGGCCAAAAAAGGCTGGTTGC
>CBDUNQ010000201.1:0-4846 GCA_965368625.1 uncultured Gammaproteobacteria bacterium | reverse complement strand
ACCCTTGGCCATGCCGGCAAGCCCTGCCAGCCCAGCATTGGCCTTATCACCCTGGAGAAAATCCATCACCTTGGGCAACAGCGTCTGTACGCCATCGGATGCAAGGGCACGATCACCGCCAACGGTGCTGGCCAGGGCATTTACATCCAGTTCACCCATAACCTTGCCGAGCAGATCGGAGCTACCGCTACCCAGTAGATTGGGAAGACCGATTTTCTGCACTGCATCCATAATGCCGCTCAATGCCTTCGGCAAGAAGGCCGATGCCTGATCCGCTGAAAAACCACTACTGGTAAGCGCACCCAGCAGTTCACTGCTTTTGCCTTCGAGTAAATTCGTCAATAAATCCATAAAACCATTCCCCGCTATAAAAAATGAATCAATATACTAGGATACTGCTTTTAATAGGTGACCATGGGATCCAACTGCTTGGCTTGCGCCACCCAATCGTTGACATGCTTCACACTGGGCACTTGGCGCACCAGTTTTTTCTCGGCATTCACTTCCACCATTTTCTGGGCCAGGTTTTCCACATTGCGGGTACGCAACTCTTTCACCGTATCCACACCGGCCGCTTCCAGGAGTTCGGCATACTGACTGGCCACACCCTTGATACGGAACAGGTCCGCCATATTCACCCATTTGAGGATGCGCTGTTCATCAACTCCCGTTTGCTGGGCCAGCTGCAAGCGCCCGGCACGTGTCGCACCCTGCTGCAGCAAGTGACTTGTGGTTTTAATCTTTGCCTGAGAGAGCTTTTCCGCGTACGAGGGCCCGATACCCTCAATACTTTCGATCTTCTTCGACATGACTATTCTCCGAATACCAAATAATTATCATCAATAATGCGGGCCGGAATACGGCCGGCCCGCCGCGTTCAGGGAGCGCTTATTGCACGCCCAGGGACTCAAGGGTGCGCATGGTCAGCCCACCGGTAGGCAAGCCCTTGGCTTTCTGATAATCACGTACGGCATCCAGGGTCTGCTTACCGATAATGCCATCGATAGGACCGGGGTTGAATCCGGCCTTATCCAGCGAAGTCTGCAGCTTCTGGATCACACCGGGGGTTGCATTGGTCTTGCACAACACCGAGCGCCATTCGATACGGCCATCGGTAACCATGGTGCGCTTGGTCACATCTTCGTATTCCGCGGGAATTTCGAAGGTCTTGGTCTGCGCATCACTTACCAGCTTGCGTACCTTCACCGTCTTGTACTCTGCAGGAATAACCACTTTGCGGGTAGTCGGCGGGGTCTTCATAACACGCTTTTTCACCGTCTGGTATTCTGCCGGGATTTCCACTTCACGGGTGGTTTCCGGGCTTACCAATACCCGCTTGGTTACCGTTTTGTAGGTTGCCGGTACAGTCACCAGACACATGATTTCACCGGTGCCTTCGTCAATCTTGGTGATCGGGCCGGTGCCTTTTTTCCACATGGTGGTTTCCGGCTTATCCAACACTTGCTCGGTCACCGTCTTGAATTGGGCAGGCACCACCTGAATCTGCTTGGATGCCGGCTTCACCAGTACCTGCTCTTCAACATAACCATAGGTGGCTGGCACCACTTCCAGACGTTCGGAAGCTTCCTTCACCGGAATACGTTCTTCCACCCACTCATACTTGGCCGGAATGGTTTCCATGCGCTGAGCGGCATCTTTTTTGGTAACCCGAACCGTTTCGGTCTTGTAGACCGGGGGCACAAATACTCGAGCGTAACATTCACCGGGCTTGGCATTGGGTGGCAACAGCTCAGGGTCACTGCTCTTATCGGCCGTCATGCTGCGCGCCCGACGCTCATTGATCATCGCCGCCTCCATATCCGTGATTTTCTGGTTCAGCCCGGCAATTTCACTGTCCTTCTTCGACAGCAGGTCCGAATCCATCATGCTGGCACTGCTGGCGCCATTATTGCTGGCACAGCCCGTCATTACGGCACTGGATACCAGCAGGGAAAGTCCAATAACATTGTGCGTATTCTTTTTCATATGCATTGCTCCTCAAGATATAGCATTCATCTAACATTGGATTGCGTGAATGTAATCACTGACTACATTAAGTGCGCCCGTCCCAGCCTTGCTTGTACAATCCCGCCAGTGCGAAACACGTGGGGAGATTATTCGCAATTGAATTACACATCACAATGCGATTTCGTAACGTATTGTTTCAAATGTGTTAAATAGATGTTACAGGCATACGGAAACCACACCTGACACTGTAGTACAGGAACAGCGCTCTGCTATGGATTTACACAAAAGACACCAAAAATAATTGCCGCCAAAGCAATCCAGGCCGACACTATCGTCATCGGTAACCACCACTAAAAATGCTGTATATGCAGCGACAATCACCAGGAGCAGGGGCAATGGATCTATTGGACAGGGCACTGGATGGCAGGCAGGAAATCCTGATACAACAGCTGGTGGAGTGCGGCTTCAGCCTCCATAATGCGCAACGTTTCCTGCCGGCCCTGTGCAACATTCTACGTAAAAGCTTCGAAACCGGAGATCATAGCTGGAAGCACCAATCCGAAGACACATTCACCAACCTCATCAGCTACCGCATCAACCATCACAAACTTGCATCCGATGCCGGTATTCAGGACGAGCAGGCTTTTGCCGGGCTCGCCGTGGTGATTCCTGATATCATCCGCAGCCTGCAGTCTGGTAAACTCCGCCTGCAGTGAACGTATCGAGCGTTAGCAATCGTTATTTCAATCACCAGTAAAGGAAAACACATATGAACACCAAACCGCTTGTCATTCTGCTTTTCGCCGCCACTCTCGGCGCCTGCGGCGATTCCGGTGATAAAGATGCCGCTACTATGGAAGAATCCGGCGTGCTCGATAAAGCCAAGTCCATGATGGAGAAAACCACCGATGCCGCTGGTGAAATGACTAACAGCGCCGGTGAAAGCCTCAGTGGCGCCATGGATACCGCAAAAGACAGTGCCAGCAGTGCCATGGAAGCTACCAAGGACGCCGCTGGTGATGCCATGGTTGCCGCCAAGGATGCGACCGGTGATGCCATGGAGGCCGGAAAAGACATGAGTGGTGCCGTCATGGAAGGTGCAGAAGGCGCCATGGACAGTGCCAAAGAGTCGGTATCTGAGGCAGTGGATGCCGGCATGGAGAAAGCCAGCAAGCTCGCCAGTGCCACCATGGAAGGCACCAGTGATATGGCCACCGGCGCGAAAGAGGCCACCATGGATGCAGCCAGTGGCGCTGCCGCCACGATTGCTTCCGCCGGCGGTGCCAGTATGGATTATGACGCAGAAATGGGTGAGTCGGTATACAAGGGCCAATGCTTTGCCTGCCATGGTACTGGCGCGGCAGGGGCACCGAAAATGGGTGACAAGCCCGCCTGGGAAGCCCGTATTGCCCAGGGTAATGACACCCTCATCAAGCATGCCATCGAAGGCTTCACAGGCTCCGCCGGCGTGATGCCGGCAAAAGGTGGTTTCATGAGCCTGACGGATGAGCAGGTCAGCGCGGCAGTGATGTACATGGTGGATAACAGCCGCTAAGCCAACCGTAGTAATCAGAAAAAGCTCGGATTATTCATAATCCGGGCTTTTTTTTGCCCGAAAAACGGCGTGAACAGGCGCTATGAGCCATGACATGGCGCTACAGGGTGGCAATACATCTTTCACTGAAAGACCGGCTGTCGTAGCATACGGCCTTTACCTTCGCGCCGATGGAATTGGCTGGAAAATCCAGCCGTTAACCAGGCTATGCCCAAGCCCCTGCAATGAACCGTATAAAACGTCATCAGATCTTCACCCGCCTGCGCGCGGAAAACCCGCACCCCACCACGGAACTGAACTATCAGAACCCCTTCCAGTTGCTGGTTGCCGTTACCCTGTCAGCGCAATCTACTGATAAAGGGGTAAACAAGGCGACTCAGCCACTATTCAAACGCGTGAAGACCCCGGCGGCCATGCTGAAACTGGGGGAATCGGGGCTAAAGGAATACATCAAAACCATCGGCCTCTATAACACCAAAGGCAAAAACATCATCAAGGCCTGCGAAATACTGGTTTCACAACATGGCGGCAAGGTGCCTCAAGACCGGGAGTCACTGGAGGCATTGCCGGGTGTAGGGCGCAAAACCGCCAATGTCATCCTCAATACCGCCTTTGGCCAGGCTACCATTGCAGTGGATACCCATATCTTCCGGGTATCCAACCGCACCGGCATCGCACCCGGAAAAAATGTAGTGGAAGTGGAGAAGAAACTGCTCAAATTCACCCCGGAGGAATTCCTGCAGGATGCCCATCATTGGTTGATTCTCCATGGCCGTTACACGTGCGTGGCGCGCACCCCCCGCTGTGGAAGCTGTATCATTGAGGATTTGTGCGAGTATCGCCATAAAACGGAGGTGTAGTATGTTGTTTGGACAAGACCGCGACCAGATCCGCACCTTTTATTGCGAAGTGTGGCGAAAATACCAGCAAGGACTCCCCATGGAACCCTTGGAAACCATGATTTCCAGTGTGATTGCCGATCATCCGGAATATCACTCCCTGTTGAATGACAATGAATCGGCCATGAGTCGGGAATACCGGCCCGAACAGGGAGAATCCAACCCGTTTCTCCATATGGGCATGCATATCGCCATTCAGGAGCAATTGAGCACCAACCGCCCCAATGGAATTTTACAGTGTTATAAACAAGCCCTGGCGAAGATGGGTGATGCCCATAAACTGGAGCATCGCATCATGGAGTGTCTGGCAGAAATGATCTGGAGCGCACAACGGGAAGGAACTGCACCCGACGAAAACGCCTACCTGGCGTGTGTGCGGGAAATTATCGGCGAAAGCTGACAACCGGCGCACACCGGCGACGGG
>CBDUNQ010000200.1:0-4899 GCA_965368625.1 uncultured Gammaproteobacteria bacterium | reverse complement strand
AGTCTGTGTGCCCCTGCTGGAAGCGGGTTCCGGGTTGCAGTTGAACACGGATTTTTATGTAGGTTACAGCCCGGAGCGCATCAACCCCGGGGACAAGACCCACCGCTTGGTGAATATTCTCAAGGTGACCTCGGGCTCCACTCCGGAAGCCGCGGCCTTCATCGATGCGCTGTACAAAAGTATCATCACTGCCGGCACCTACCCGGCAGAGAGTATCCGTGTAGCCGAAGCCGCCAAGGTGATCGAAAACACCCAGCGCGATGTGAATATCGCCCTGGTAAACGAGCTATCCCTGATCTTCGGGAAGCTAGGCATTGATACCGAAGCGGTATTACGGGCCGCCGGCAGTAAGTGGAATTTCCTGCCCTTCTGGCCGGGGCTGGTAGGCGGGCACTGTATTGGGGTGGATCCTTATTACCTTACCCACAAGGCCCAGGAAATCGGGCACCATCCGGAAGTGATTCTTGCCGGCCGTCGTATCAATGATGGCATGGGATCCCATGTGGCCGAGCGTCTGGTTCGTCTGATGGCGCAAAAAGATTTGCCGGTGGCCCGGGCTCGCGTGCTGGTATTGGGGCTTACCTTCAAGGAAAACTGCCCGGACTTGCGCAATACCCGGGTAGTGGATGTGATCACCGCCCTGAAAAATTACAACCTGCAGGTGGATGTGTATGATCCCTGGATCAATCCGCAAGAGGCACAGGAAGAGTATGGCCTGCATCCACTGCCTGAGCCGGAAAAAGGTGTCTACGATGCCTTGTTACTGGCGGTGGGGCATCACCAGTTTCGTGAAATGGGCGTGGCCGGCATTCGTGCTTTTGGCAAGCCAGCCGCCGTCCTGTTTGATGTGAAGTATTTGTTCCCGGCCGAATTGGTGGATGGCCGTTTATAGGGCTTGTGTTTACTGTACCACCCTCAGAACCCCGTAAAGGTAATGCCATGAAAGTGTTAATCACCGGCGCAGCTGGATTTATCGGCGCCAATCTTGCGCAGCGTTTACTGGCGCGCGGCGATCAGGTTATCGGTATCGATAATCTTAATGACTATTACGATGTGAACATCAAGAAAGCGAGGCTGGCGCGCATTGCCGATGCCCCCGGATTTACTGATGTTCGTATGAACCTGGAAGACCGCGATGGGGTGGCGGAGCTGTTCCGCCAACAGCGGCCGGACAGAGTGGTGAATCTGGCGGCGCAGGCCGGGGTGCGCTATTCCCTGGAAAATCCCCATGCCTACATCGATACCAATATCGTCGGTTTCATGAATGTGCTTGAAGCCTGCCGGCACACGGATGTGCAACACCTTGTGTATGCTTCCAGCAGTTCGGTATACGGTTCCAATACCACGATGCCATTTTCGGTGCATGACAATGTGGACCATCCGGTGAGTATTTATGCGGCCACCAAAAAGGCCAATGAATTAATGGCGCATACCTACAGCCATCTGTATCGCTTGCCGACCACCGGGCTGCGTTTTTTTACCGTATATGGCCCCTGGGGGCGTCCGGATATGGCGCTGTTCCTGTTCACCCGCAAGATCCTCGCGGGCGAACCCATTGATGTATTCAATTATGGAAATCATCGCCGTGATTTCACCTATATCGACGATATTGTCGAAGGGGTGGTGCGGGTGTTGGATCATATTCCGCAGCCCAATCCTCAGTGGAGCGGTGCGCATCCCGATCCGGCAACGGGAAATTCCCCTTACGCGATCTACAATATTGGCAATCAACAGCCAGTGGAGTTGAAGCATTACATTGCGGTGCTGGAAGACTGTCTCGGTAAAAAGGCGCAGCAAAATCTTTTGCCACTACAGCCTGGGGATGTGCCAGATACCTTTGCCAATGTGGAAGACCTGGTGCGTGATCTGGATTATAAGCCCGATACCAGCGTGGAACAGGGCATCGCCAACTTTGTGGCCTGGTACCGGGATTACTTCAAGGTGTGAAGATTGCTTTGGGGTGTCTGTCTTGAAATCGAAACTGTTTCAGCAGCGCGTGCTGGCCTGGTTTGATGAATCGGGTCGTAAGGATCTCCCCTGGCAGCAGTCGCCAACGGCGTATGGCGTCTGGGTATCGGAAATCATGCTGCAACAAACCCGCGTGGCCACGGTAATTCCATACTATGAGCGCTTTATGGCACGCTTTCCCCGGGTGCGCGATCTGGCGGATGCCGCTGTAGATGAAGTGCTGCACCACTGGTCAGGGCTGGGCTACTATGCGCGGGCGCGAAACCTACATCGCGCAGCTATTCTCATTCGCGATGAGCATGGATGCGAATTCCCGCAAGCCTTTGCAGAAGTCATGGCCTTGCCGGGAATAGGGCGTTCTACGGCGGGAGCGATTCTCTCTCTGGCCTGTCATCAGCGTCATGCCATTCTCGATGGCAATGTGAAGCGTGTGTTGGCCCGCTTCCATGCCGTTGAAGGCTGGCCCGGACAAGCCTCTGTAGCCGAGGTATTGTGGCAGCATGCTGAAAAGGCTACGCCAGGGCATCGGGTGGCGCAGTACAATCAAGCCATGATGGATCTGGGAGCTACCCTGTGCACGCGGAGTCGACCCCGCTGTGGGGATTGTCCTCTTGCCAGTCACTGTGTGGCCCATGCGCGCCAGGAGCATGCCCGGTTTCCCTATCCCAAGCCGAAGAAAACACTGCCGGTGCGCACTACCCGCATGATGATGATTGTCAATGGTGAAGGGCGGGTATTATTGAAACAACGCCCCCCGACAGGGATATGGGGTGGCTTGTGGAGCTTTCCCGAGCTGGAAGACGGGCAAAACCCGCAGGAATGGTGTCGCGATCAATTGGGGGCCGCGCCCGCGGAAAGTGAAATCTGGCCTGTGGTACGTCATACCTTCAGTCACTTCCATCTGGAAATCACACCGCTGCTGGTGCATGTGGAAAACCCCGTCAATTCCGTGTTGGAAGGGGGGGCGTGTGTCTGGTATAACAACGCCCAGCCTGATTCCCGTGGGCTTGCCGCTCCCGTGCAGCGACTGTTGCAGCGGCTTGCCACCCAATGAACCCGAGAGGTATTGATTCATGACCCGTATGGTGCAGTGTGTAAAATTGAAAAAAGAGGCGGAAGGTCTTGAGCGTGTTACGTATCCCGGCGAGCTGGGTAAGAAGATATTTGATAACGTATCCAAAGAAGCCTGGCAGATGTGGCTCAAGCACCAAACCATTCTCATCAATGAAAACCGCCTGAGCCCGGTGGATCCCAAGCACCGGGAATTACTGGTTACCGAAATGGAGAAATTCTTTTTCGGTGAAGGTTCAGCATTACCGGAACAGTTTGTGCCCACGGATAAGTAAGTCAGTATGCGGCGCTAGAACATCAGCTTGGCACCGGGGTGGAGTATGCCTGTGCAGTGCGTGTTTACTTCATCCGGGTATTTTTCCGGTGCTTTTGGGCGTGGTCGGCAAGTGGATATCCTGCTCGTATTTTTTCAATAGTATGCCTTCTTCGCCGCAGCAACTGGCGGCACACTTCTTGATCTGATGCACCTGGTCGGTATCCTGGGAGAGATAGCTTTCCACCGGCAGGTTTTCCTGGGCACAGTCACAGCCTTTGTCATCGTACACATAAATATTCCGCAAGCCAGCCTGCAGGCCGATGGTTTTTGCCAGGTGCAGGGTTTCACCGGGTGTGGCCGGGATATGGCTCAACTGATAAGCGGGGAAAAAACGGGTGATATGCCAGGGGCTGTCCGCTCCCAGGTGGTCGTGAATCCAGCGCGCGATACGGCGTAATTCTGATGGCTGGTCATTCTTGCCGGGTATGATGTTGGTACGGGTTTCCACGTGTATGCCCAGGGCCTGGGCGCGTTCGATGGCATGCAGTACTTGATCGGTGGTGGCTACCGGGCACAGGTCCCGATAAAAATCATCGCTTAGGCTCTTGATGTCGGAGCAGAGCACATCCATGGTGGGCGCCAACAGCTCGAGTGCTTCATCGGTAACGAAACTGTTGGATACATATACGGTATACAGGCCCGCATCCTTGGCCAATTGCGCTACATCCAGCACATATTCCAGCCATACGGCCGGTTCCGAGTAGGTGAATGCAATGCCTTCCACGCCATGGCGCCTGGCAGCGTTGACCAATTCCTCCGGGCTGACAAAGGCGGCGGTGGATTCGCCGCGTGCCAGATCATCCAGTGCTTCGGTACCCCAGGAGATTTCCAGGTTGTGACAGCCGCCACAGCGAAAGTTGCAACCATAACTGCCTACGGACATCACTTGGCTACCGGGCTTGAAGTGCCGTACCGGTTTCCCTTCGATGGGCCCGATATCCACGGCGGAAAGAATGCCATAGGAAAGGTTGTAAAGGGTACCGTGGCGGTTTACCTGGGCCTGGCAGAAACCGCGTTGGCCATGGCTGAGCTTGCAACGCCACAGGCACAAATGGCAGCGTGTGGTGCCATTGTCCATGGGTTCCTGTAATCGGGTGGGAATGAGCTGATACTGATCCATAATACGGGTCCGTTGATGCGCCCCGAGGGTTTTCGGGTATGGGCATGCATTTCGATGCGGGCGCTAAGCTGTTATCCTAGCTGGATTCTCGCCCTTTGTCCTGCTGGGGGCTTAGTGGGGGAGTGGCCCAGGAAAGGTGGGACGGTATAATGCCCGTTACTTGCTGAATTCTAACCATAACAGAAGACTGAACATGAAAGGTATCATCCTCGCAGGCGGCTCGGGTACCCGGCTCCACCCCTTGACTCAGGTGGTCAGCAAACAGCTGATGCCGGTGTATGACAAACCCATGATCTATTACCCGCTGAGCACATTGATGCTTGCCGGGATTCGCGAAATCCTGCTGATTTCCACTCCCCACGACTTGCCACGGTTCCGGGAATTGCTGGGCGATGGCGCCCAGTTCGGTGTTTCTCTTGCCTAT
>CBDUNQ010000199.1:0-4912 GCA_965368625.1 uncultured Gammaproteobacteria bacterium | reverse complement strand
CTGAAATACCGTGGTTTTGATCAATACCAATGTCTTTTTCAGTCTGCTCTATGTTCTGCCCACGATACACGTACTTCGGAGTTCAAAGTATAATCAAGCCAACAGGGTATACGGCTACACCCCCACTGGTACCAACCGTTATAATCGACAGAGGATATAGATGTGACAGATTGTTGCGATCCCAAAGCTTCGCCCTTTACTCCTCCAAGAAAGGCCCGCTGTCCGGTAAATGGTAAAGAGTATGGCTCCGTTGGTATTAAGACTGTTCTCCATCATTTGACAGAGCCCTGGAACAGGGATGTGAATGGGCACTCATTTTACTACTGCACCGATCCGGACTGCGATGTTGTCTACTTCACAAAGGATCAGTCGGTTTTCAAAAAATCCGCTCTGCGTACCAAAGTCGGTATAAAGGAAAAGTCGCCAGAAAGACCGGTTTGTTACTGCTTCGGGGTTTCCCATGCTGCCGCAAACGAAAATAAGCGCACGAAAGAGTTCGTCACAAACATGACGAAGCAATCGCTTTGTTCATGTGAAACCAGCAACCCCTCTGGACGTTGCTGCCTCAATGAATTTCCGAGACAATGAGTGTTATTCACAGTACCCGGTGCGCCACATATTAACCGGCGATTGAAGCTTACTGAGCCTGATAAAAAAGCTTCTACTCCGCCAGGCGTAGCGCACCGATGATTAATGGGTCATTGCATTCTGCCTCGACCCGCAGAGCAAAGCCGTATTTGCACCTCGTCATACCGGCGCAGGCCGGTATCTCTACTTTATGGCAGAGTGTCTGGGAGATTTCGGATCTACACTGCGCCTGGCGCATAGAGCGCCTCCGGGTCAAGATGGCGGGTAGCGCGTCATTGCGAGCGAAGTGAAGCAATCTCATGAAGCCGGCACCAGTCTCTCCGGGTCACTAATGATCCCGCCAAGCCATGAGTTCACCGGAAGGGTAGAAACCAGGCTATAGCCTACAAGGAGCCACTATGACATTTCAAACCATTCCCATCATGCGCATATTCGATGAAGAAAAGGCCAAGGAATTCTATCTGGGCTTTCTTGGCATGCACCTGGATTGGGAGCATCGGTTCGAACCGAATACACCCATCTACCTGCAGGTTTCCCGTGGCACCCTGGTGCTGCATCTCAGTGAACATTCCGGTGACTGCACACCGGGATCCAAGGTTTTCGTGAATACGGATGAGCTGGAGAATCTGCACCAGGAATTCACATCAAAAAAGTACAAATACAACCGTCCCGGCATTACCATGGCTCCGTGGGGCAATCGAGTGCTGGAAGTTATCGACCCCTTCGCAAACAAAATATTGTTCAATGAACAAACAAGGCCATAATCAGATAAACCGGAGGCTGACCATACGAATGCAGTAACGACCTGGAAAAGATTTGCCTGCACTGAAATTATAAGGACGAGCGTAAATATTCATGTACGTACCAGACAAACATCAACCGCCCGACAAAAAAACGCTTCTTGAATGCCTGCACCATTACCCTCTGGCAACCATAACCCGGCTGAATGGAAATTCCCTTGAAGCCGACCACCTTCCACTCATCCTCAATCAGGAGGGTACCAAGCTGCAGGGTCACTGTTCAAAGGATAATCCTCTTTCCGACACCAATGACGACACTGAGGCATTAGTAATCTTTCATGGCCCCAATCATTATATAAGCCCTTCATGGTATGCCTCAAAAGAAAGCGATAATAATGTGGTTCCCACCTGGAACTATGTCACCGTTCATATCACCGGCAAACTCAGTGTGATAAACGACCCCCATTGGCTGCTGAACCACTTGGCGCAATTAACCGCCAAAGGCGAATCCGGTGTCGGTGCGTCATGGAAAATGACGGATGCTTCCGAAGAGTATATTCAACGCCTTGCCTCACACATTGTCGGCCTGGAAATCACGATGGAATCCATCATCGGTCGCTGGAAAACCACCATCGTTAAACCGGAAATCAATGTAATTCCAGTCACCAGGCAACTTGACAGGCTGGCGGTGGGTGGCGCAAGTGAAATGGCGCATTTGATCAGGAAACGGTATCCCTAGCACCTTAATAAAAAGAAGAGGGGGTATACACCCCCTCAAAAGTCAATTCCTAGAATAGTATACGCACGGCATTGCAATGCCATGCCTGCAATCCGCTAGGGCACATACGCCAGCCCAAAGGGATTGGTCCCTACCGTCAATTCCGCTCTCAGTTTCATACGCCCCTTACGGGAGACGGAAAACAGAGACACCTTGTCGGCTGTGGCACCGGAATGGGTGACGAATAATTGCCTGCCGGTATTACTCAACACAAGGTTATGCGGGGTGGGGAAGGGGGTATCCGCCACATTCACCACATCCAGCTTACGCATATTAATGGCATAGAGCCCATCACTGCCTCCGCCGGAGATATTGGTGGTATAAAAAATCTTGCCAACGGAAGGCATACCGGCGCCATGGGCAGCGGGCACCGGAATCACTTCCACCTGCTCCAGATCGTCACGCTCAAGTACATATACGGCATTGGCGTTTTGCGTGGGCACGAACAGCAAGTCATTGCGGCGCGTGAGGGAGACATGGGGATCCTTGCCCACAGCCGCGCGCACTTCTTCGGTAAAGGTATCCGTGGAGAATTTCACGATATAGTCACTCTCACCCGGTAAGCCCACCATACTTACATAGGCTGCGTCACCCGTGGGATCCAAGACCACGTCATGGGGCTTGCCTCCCATGCTCACCAAGTCATCCGGCATGGGCACCGTGGCGATCACTTCCCTTTCCATGGGGTCGATGACCGTGGCCGTATTGTCAATATCATTGTTCACCCATAGCTGACTGCCTTCAGGATCGGCCCACATGTGAAATACGCCGTTGCCCGTGGGCAGGCTGCCGGTCACGGTGTAATCCTCGTCATCAAAGATGACCACCCGGTTATTGGCCCGGTCTCCCACGAAAACGCTGTCGGCCTTGGGTACATGCACCACGTACATGGGTTCGGGTGGAAATTCCCCCGGAGGAAGGGGGATGGTGGCGGACACTCTGGCCCGGCTGGCATCGATGATCGAAATATCCCCCGAGCCACGGTTGGCAATGACCGCTTCGCCACCCATGTCATATTCAGGCATCGGTCGTGGCTTCTTTTCGGCCAGGGCATGGCTGCTCAATAGCAAGGTACAGGCAATGAGGGTTCCCTTGATCACGGGACAGGTTTTCATGGCGCTCTCCTTTCGCTCAGGCATTGAAACAGAGGATGTGACAATGCTGGTTTCCTTGTTGTAGTGGAGCACCCTACGCGGGAAATATCACAAAAGTATCACGCAGAATAAAAAATGGGGGCACAAGAGAGGCTATGGATTCTTCGCCATGGCAAACAGGGTATATGCGTGGTGCAGTGCCCCCAGTCGCCACGTTTCCCTGGTGATTATTACGGAATAATATTAATAATATCAGCTGATTACGGGTTTTCCTGCCAACCACAGGCGATGGCCGGCTGTTTGTAGGTTTGCCGCTGCTACTGCCAGGAGGTGGTGCGGTTTACGGCGCGGCATCATCCAGCAGGCACACCCAGTGCATCACAGGCACCGATGCCCGGGATGCCAGTTGCAGCTGACAGCCAATGTTGGCGGTGGCGATGAGTGACGGCGCGCCTGCCTGCAGGTGATTGAGTTTGCGATCGCGCAGTTGCGCGGACAGCTTTGGCTGCAGCAACGAATAGGTACCGGCGGAACCACAACAGAGATGGCTTTCCTTTACTGGCTGCAGCTGAAAACCCAGTCGCTGCAATAGGCCCTCCACCACCCCCGGCAATTGCTGACCATGCTGCAAACTGCAGGGGGCATGAAAAGCAATGGGGCCCAGGGTTTTCGGCACGATGACGGCCAGGTCTTCGGCCGCCAGGATTTCACTCAAGTCCTTACACAGGCGGGAGACCCTTGCCGCCTTTTCCCGGTACTGGGGATCTTCCTGCAAGTGATGGCCATACTCCTTTACCAGGGTACCGCAGCCGCTGGCCGTGATGACAATGGCTTCGGCACCGGCTTCAATGAGTGGCCACCAGGCATCAATATTCCTGCGCATGCCTTGCCGGGCTTGCGCCAGGGCACCCAGATGGGCATCCAGGGCACCGCAACAGCGGGCCTTGGATGCCGTTTGCACGGCAATGCCCAGGCGCGCCAGTACTCGGCGCGTGGCGCCATTGATATCCGCTGACAGAGCCGGTTGCACACAGCCCTCCAGCAGGATCATGGTGCGCTCCGGATTGCCCTGCAGCTGCGGCAATGGGCCGGCCACGCGCCGGGGTGGAATACGCTGCGCCCAGGCCTGAGGCAATAACGGGCGCAGGGTCTGGCCGAGACGCAGGGCAAAACCGAACCATGGGCCGGACTGCAAACCCTTACGCAACACGCCGCGTTGCAGTTGTTGCCACAGGGGACGCGATACCCGCTGTTCCACCAGTTCCCGCCCCAGGTCCACCAGCCGTCCATACTGCACCCCGGAAGGGCAGGTGGTTTCACAATTCCGGCAGGTGAGGCAACGGTCCAGGTGTTGCTGGGTGGACTGGCTGACTTCCTGTCCCTCCAGCAATTGCTTCATCAGATAGATACGACCGCGCGGGCCATCCAGCTCATCCCCCAGTAATTGATAGGTGGGGCAGGTGGCTTTGCAAAAACCGCAATGCACACAACTGCGCAGGATGGTTTCCGCCTCCTTACCGGCCGGGGTGTCCTTGATGAAGCTGGCAAGATGGGTCTGCATGGTTAAAGCCCTGGATAGATACGGCCGGGGTTGAACAGGCCCTGGGGATCCAGGGATTGCTTTACCCGCTGCTGCAACGCCAGGAGAGGCGCAGGCAGCGGCGTAAAGACTTCATCATTGGGACCATGACCACGAAACAGGGTGGCATGCC
>CBDUNQ010000198.1:0-4914 GCA_965368625.1 uncultured Gammaproteobacteria bacterium | reverse complement strand
ACCACCCCTGCCAGTTGTCCTTTCGCGCCGGTTACCGGTGCGCCGGAAATCTGGTTATCGGTGAGAAATCGGGCCAGTACATCCAATGGCCAGTCCATCTGGGCGCTGAGTACTTCTCTGTGCATGATATGGTGAACCTGCAGCGTTGTGCGGGCATTCATGGTGATTTTACTCCTTCGTGAGGCTTGCAACTTGGCGTTCAGAGTAGCAGGCTTTGCGCAGAAATTGCTTGACCTTTATCAAACTACCGGTTGACGGGGTTTTGATGGCTGTGAATTCCTCCGGACCGGGTTATTCAAGGGCGGCTAGGGTGATGACGAGCATTGGCCTGATCAGCGATGTGCATGCGGAGCCTGCTCCCCTGCAGCAGGCCCTGGAGTTGTTTGCGCAAGCCCGGGTGGATCATGTGATCTGTGTCGGAGATATTGCCGGCTATGGCCATCAGTTGCAGCGCACTGTGGATTTGCTGATGGCCGCTTCCTGTGAATCCGTTATGGGTAATCACGAATGGCGTTACCTGGCGTCCACTCCGCCGGGCCCGCGCACGGAAATACAGGATTATTTCCAATCACTTCCCGCCTTTCTGGAGTACCGCCTGCATGATTTGCTGATGCATGTGGTGCATGCACAACCGCCTGCTGAATGTGAGGGTGGCATGCGGCTGTTGGATCGTAGTGGTAAGCTGGACCCGGTGCAATGCGACCTCTGGCAGCGACGGCTGGCGGCTTTTGATTACCAGGTGCTGGTGGTAGGGCACACCCATCAGGTGTTTTCTCACTGGTTTGGTAACATGCTGGTAATCAATCCGGGTAGTTCCGCATACAATCACAGCTGTGCCATTTTGCGCATGCCGCAGCGTGAAGTGACGTTCCATGCCTTGTGCGGGAAATCCATAATCAGAAGCTGGAACTGGGGCAGTCATCAGCTGGGGGAGGCGTGAATCGGTGTGGCAGGTATCGGTTACGCCGCTGGAGGCGGGGCAAATACAACAGATCCACTTGCATCGCGATGACCGGCTACTGTGCTTTTCTGAAGTCCTTGAGGCGTTGGAGCATAACCAGGCATTCCGGTCTTTTTTCAATGAAACACTGGCCAATGTCCCGTTTTCCGCTTATTTCTGGGAGTGTCCGGCCCTCACCACGGTTACGCTGAAACAGCCTTTTGAAGCGGTGCTGGTGGAGGCGGAAACGCTGGCAATGGCGGCTGCGGATGTGGAGGCCTTTGCCGAGTATTTTGCCGCCGCTGCCCCGGGCACCCAGGTGGTACAGTTTCCGAACCTTGGGAAAGATGCGTGGCTTGTTGTCCCCTGTCCCTTGCAGGATTCAAAGGAGTATACCCACCTGGCGCGTTTTGTTCGCAGTGCACCCGCCACGCAGCAACAGGCTTATTGGCAAACGCTGGCCCAGTGTGTGCGCAAGCGATTGTCACCGGCGCCCCTGTGGCTCAGTAGCTCCGGTCTCGGCGTCTACTGGCTGCACCTGCGTCTGGATACCTTCCCGAAATACTATACCTACCGTCCCTATACCAGAATGCCCGAGTAGCTTGAATTACAGGGAAAACTCCGCCCAGATCGGGCAATGGTCAGAAGGCTTTTCCATGGCGCGAATGTCGTAATCGATGTCGGCCCCAATACAGTGAGGCAGCATGGCATTACTGGCCAATACGCCATCAATGCGCAGTCCACGACGGGGTTCCCGCTCAAAGCCTCGGCTGCGGTAATCGAACCAGCTGAAGCGATTGCCTTCTTCAGGGTGTTGCATGCGGAAGGTGTCACTCAAACCCCAGTCGGTGATTTTCTGCATCCACTCCCGTTCCTCTGGCAGAAAACTGCATTTACCGGTCTTTAACCAGCGTTTGGCATTGTCGGCGCCAATACCGATGTCCAGGTCCAGCGGGGCGATGTTGAAGTCACCCATGAGGATCAGGCGTTGCTCGGGCTTGTATTCCATCTGCAGGTGCTGCAGCAGATCTGCATAGAATTTTTTCTTGGCAGGGAATTTCCATTCATGATCACGGCTGTCACCCTGGGGAAAATAGCCATTGATCACCGTGACCGGGTCGCCGCCAGTGGAGCAGGGGAAAACCCCGGTGATCAGCCGCCGCTGGGAATCCTCGCCATCGTGCGGGTAGCCTTTGGTAATGAGCAGGGGCTCCTGCCTGGAAAGCAGGGCTACCCCATAGTGGCCCTTCTGGCCGTGAAAGTGTGCCTGATACCCCAGTGCTTCAATCATCTCCATGGGAAAATCGGCATCCTGCACCTTGGTTTCCTGAATGCCGATCACATCCGGTTGATGACGATCCACCAGTGCCTGCAATTGATGTGGGCGGGCACGGATACCATTGGTGTTGAAGGAAATGAATTTCATGGTCAAAGGGGAGTCCTCGAAGGTGTTCAGGTTTTTCTGTTAAGCAAGTCATGATATTTCTGTTTTGCCGGGATGACGCCGCGTACGCCGCCGCGGGGATCCGCCACATCTCCGTTATAACGGGGGATGAGGTGCAGATGTACATGCATCACGGATTGTCCGGCGGCGCTGCCGCAGTTGATACCGATATTGAAGCCATCGGGGTTCTTTTGCCGCTGCAATAATGCCTGCGCCTCGTCCAATAATGACCAGAGGGCCTGCTTTTCCTCCCTGGTAAGGTCGAAATACCGGGCTTCATGGCGGCGTGGAATCAGTAGCATATGGCCCTCGCTGACGGGAAAATCATCGTAACGGGCCAGCGCCAGTTCATTGCTCAATACAGGCTCAAAGGGGCTGCAGAACAGGCAGGCAGCTGTTGTCATGGTCGTTATCACTCCTGTGTGCGTCGCCGCGTATTGTAGCGGACCTGGCTGTGGTCGTCAGGTGAACCCTCTGCGGGTGTGGTTGTGGGTTCCCGTATTGTTTTTGAAAACTGCCTGCCCTGGCTCTACACTGCGGAGCACTGGCACTCCCCCTCCCGGAGCGTATATGAACTGTGTGATTTATAAAGGCGCGAAGCGGGCCGATACCTATCTGTATGTAGAGCGTAAGGATGATTTTCAGCGTGTGCCACAAGCCCTGCTAGCCATGCTGGGTACCCTGGAGCTGGTAATGGAGCTGGAACTGGCACCGGATCGGCGCCTTGCCCAGGCCGATGTGGTACAGGTGCGTGAAAACCTGGTTGCGCAAGGTTATTTTCTGCAAATGCCGCCTCGGAACATGGAGGACGCTTCCTTGCAGGCGCGGCTGGGTAGGCAGGGGTTTTATATGAAGGTGCCGAAAAAATGATTTCCGATCCGGTGTTCGTCTGACCCGTGCTCACCTACAGTACCATGGTGTTTGCCTGTTCATGCTGACCCCGCTGGAACAATACCGGGAAGATTTGCGTAATCCCGATTTCCATCCTGATGCGGCACAGGAAGCCGCCGTGCTGGCTCTGCAGCGTGTGTATAACGATCTACGGCAGCCACCCCAGGCGCCCGGTGTATGGCAACGCTGGTTCCGGCGCCCGGTCCCGGTTCCCAGGGGGCTTTACCTGTGGGGTGGGCCTGGGCGTGGCAAAACCTACCTGGTGGACCGCTTTTATGAAAGTCTGCCATTTGCGGAAAAACACCGCATTCATTTTCACCGCTTTATGCTCGGTGTTCATGAACAGTTGAACAAGTTGCCGAAGACACCCAATCCACTGCAGGTAGTGGCTCGTACCCTGGCTTCCCGGCTTCGCCTGCTATGCCTGGATGAATTTCATGTTACGGACATCGCCGATGCCATGCTGCTGGATGGCTTGCTCAAGGCCATGTTTCATGAAGGCATCGTGCTGGTGACCACTTCCAATCTGCACCCGGATGAACTCTATCGGGATGGTTTGCAGCGTGAACGTTTTCTCCATGCGATCGACCAAATCAAGGATAAGCTGGAAGTCATGCACCTGGATTCAAGCATGGATTACCGTAGCCGGATCCTTGAGCATAGTGGTACCTACCGGGTGTTTCAGGATCATGAGCAAGCCCTTCTCTGGTTGGAGCAATACCTGCAGCAACTCAGTCCGGTGGCGGTGTGTCGCCAGGTGGAAGTGCCGCTTAATGGCCGTATCATTCCGGCACGGGCCACCGGCGAAGATGTGGTCTGGTTTCAGTTTCGGGAACTGTGTGAGCAGCCGCGTTCAGCGCGCGATTATCTGGAGCTGGCCCGGCTTTATCACACCCTGTTGCTGGATGGGGTGCCAGTGTTCGGAGAAGGGGGGGATGAAGCGGCACGGCGATTCATGCACCTCATTGATGCCCTGTATGACCAGCAGGTCAAGCTGGTGATGACTGCGGGGGCGGATCCGGAACACCTCTACCCCGGGGGGCGCCTGGCAACGGGATTCGCCCGTACCGCCAGCCGCCTGCAGGAAATGAAGCTCGATGAGCGGCGGCTGGAGCTGGCCGTGGACGAGAAGCGCGCCCGGGTGCAGCGCCTGGAAGATCGCCTCAACCAGGTTCGCAACGTGCGGGAAGAAGCCGCGGTCCAGGCGGGCGGTGCTGCCGAAACCGTCGTGGATCAGGTTCTGGCCGAAATACACGCCGCTTCCCGCTTTCCTGCGGTAGGTACTCAAGGTGCGCAGCGGTTCCTTGTCAGGGTGTTTGAGGCCGGTATCCGGATCGATGGTCGTGAACACGCAGCGTGAACAATTCTTCACCCCTGCAAACTCGACATCACCGACGCGGATGCGACGCCAGGTATCTTCGCCATAGGGTTGATCGCCATCGACAACCAGGTTAGGGCGAAAGCGGCGCATCGACACAGGCGCGGGCAAACGGCTGTTCAGGTCGTTGAGCGACGCTTCCGAAATCAGCAGCATGGGGAAACCATCCGCGAAGCTGACTTCGTCACCGGCTTGCCCGTACTGCGGATCGACGCCGCGCACAAGATCATCGGTCAACTGCACAAGGCGGCACGCAAAACC
>CBDUNQ010000197.1:0-4942 GCA_965368625.1 uncultured Gammaproteobacteria bacterium | reverse complement strand
CACAACTCTTGAATAACACACATTTGCCCACCAGATCCGCCACCCTGGCACTGGCCTTGCCCGTGAAGGCTGCCTTTTGCAGGGCAAGCCCCGCTAGTGAATCCCCGCAACCACAATCCGTATTGCGCTTTTCCATGGCCTGCCCCCTTGCCTTTGGCGTTCCGCTATATAAATGGTTTTGAGTACAGAAAAGTAAAGCATAGGAAATTTTCCGCATTTTTACAGGCGGGTATGCATGCACGGTTTCACTACAGCCCTTTACCCGCACAGCAAAGCGGTCGATGATTCAGATAATGGCGTTTTGGCCGCTATACCATGTCAGCTTGACCGAAACGCGTGGACTGTGTAGCTTAACCAACGGTTCTTTATGATTTTTCAGGTTTTTATCCCGCACAAGCCACTGGTTTGCAGAGAAATGCATGGATCTGATTCGCAAGCTATGGAACGCAGTGAAATGAGTATGGAAACCTGTTGGGCAAGCGCGCCACAGAAAAGCAATCTTCGCCAAACGAAAAGCAGGATGCATCACCCAATACGCCCATGAAATCCACCCTGTTTATCGTGATCGCCGCCTACAATGAAGCCGACGCCATTGGCACCACGGTTACTGATTTGCGTTCCCTCGATTCGCATATTGTGGTGGTGGACGATGGCTCTTCCGATGCAACGGCAGAAGAAGCCCGGCGTGCGGGAGCCAGGGTAGTCCAACACCTGTTCAATCGCGGCCAGGGAGCGGCATTACAGACCGGCATTTCCTATGCACTGCAGCAGGGTGCCGAATATATCGTCACCTTCGATGCCGATGGCCAGCACCGCAAGGAAGATATCGCTGCGCTCATCGCCCCATTACAGGAAAACCAGGCCGATGTTGTCCTGGGTTCCCGCTTTATTCGGGATGCCGCGGAAATCCCCCTCGCAAGACGCCTACTGTTGCGAGCCGCGCTGCTGTATACCCGTGCCACCTGTGGCTTGCGATTAACCGACACTCACAATGGTCTCCGTGCCTTTACCCGCAAGGCGGCTTCTCAATTGGCGCTGCGGCAAGACCGCATGGCCCATGCCAATGAAATACTCGAGCAGATTCATCACCTGGGCCTGCGTTATGTGGAAGTGCCCACCCGGATCCTGTACACCGACTACTCGCGCGCCAAGGGCCAGCGCGCGCGCGGCGCCATTCGCGTCGTTTTCGACCATTTTATTGACAAGGTATTGCCATGACCCGGTTTCAATGGATTGGCGTTCTGGTGCTGGGCCTGTTGCTAGCTGCCAGCATCCGCAGTTTCCAGGCAGGGCGCATGCGCCTTCCGGGATTACTATTTTGGTGTGCGCTGTCGGCAGCGGGTGCCGCGGCATTGCTGTTTCCCGATTCCACCACCATCATTGCCCAGAGCATCGGCGTTGAGCGGGGC
This sequence comes from uncultured Gammaproteobacteria bacterium, assembly GCA_965368625.1. Lineage (GTDB taxonomy): Bacteria > Pseudomonadota > Gammaproteobacteria > DSM-19610 > DSM-19610 > JAIVHA01. Next base: position 3,533 of record CBDUNQ010000197.1, on the reverse strand, counting down.
GCGGACCTCCTTTTATATAGTGCCATTCTGGTTGGTTTGCTGGTGGTATTCATCGGTTACCTGCGCTTTCGCATTCTTGACCGGCAAATCACCCTGCTGGTACGCAAGCTGGCCCTGGAGAATGCCGCTGAACCAAAGAGTGAATCCGCAAGCGATTCCAGCACCCCAAAGAACCCAACCACACAACAGGAACACACCCCCACATGACCCACTGCGCAGCGAAGCCGGTGATTCCGGACCATAAGGCATTCACAAAAAAACCACCGTCATTGCGAGACGCGAAGCGGCGCGGCAATCTCCATGATTTGGTAGTCAGTGCACAGGAAGGCAAGTGCCGGAATCAGGAGATTGCCGCGCTTCGCTCGCAATGACAAGGAAAGACCACCCCAACCCGGCAACGGAACACCATTCACTGACTCCTTGCGCATGATCCCCAGCAGCTATACAGAAAAACATTTTCCGCTGATGCTTTCAGGCCTGTGCCTGTTCTACCTAGTGATACAGGTGCTGTACGTGAGCCGCCTACCCTTAATCATGGATGAATTTGCGGGCATGGCAACCGTACTCAAGCATCGGGATGGCATCCCTTACCGGGATTTCAACCCCTATAAAACGGTGCTCGGCTATTACCTGCAACTGCTTCCAGGCTGGTTCAGCGACGATATCTGGCATCGGCTCATCTTCAGTAAATATTTTTTGGCCAGCATCAACACCCTGGTGATCTTCTGGGCGGCCCTGCGCCTGCGCAAACAGATGCGAGCCAGCAGTGTACTCATCGCCACCCTGTTACTGGTAACCATGAGCACCTTTCTGGAACGCTCTGCGGAATTCCGCGTGGATATGCTCACCAGCAACGCCGGACTTATCAGTCTGATCTTCCTGTTGGAACGTCGAGTATTGCTGGCCGGGCTGGTCGCCGGCCTTTCCGTATTGATATCCCAGAAAGGCATTTTTTTCGTGCTGGCGGGTGGTGCTGTCTATAGCGTGGAATGCCTTATGCGCCAGGACCGACGTAATGCACTTCGCGCATTGGTCTTATATGGTGCATTCAGCATGGCGCCACTGGCCCTGTACCTGGGTATTTTCAGCCTCTTGGCCGGTGCAGGGCCCGTTTTTCACCAGATCTTTGTGGCACCTACCGCCATTGCATTTGGCAACCACTATCATCTGGAAATCTACTGGTACCACACACTGACCCAAAACCCGTTTTTCTGGGGCTTTTCCCTGTTGTCCATCCTTGCCTTATTATGGCGTCCGGGTGATCCCCAGAAAAGAAGCCTGGCCATTTACGGGCTGGTCATTGCCGCCCTGGGCATCTGGCACAAACAGCCCTGGCCCTACTTTTTCGTGCTGCTCATTCCCACCGGCTATGTATTGCTGGCTGCATTCTTTGACCGCTTTCGCACACTCAGCAAACCCCTGGAACTGAGTATACTGGGTTTGTTTCTGGTATTCGGGTTGCTGTTACCCCTGAGCCGCATCCCCATGGTGCTGGAGCGAGACAATACTTTTCAGCGGCAAACGATCAAAACCGCGGAAGCCATCCTCCAAGAAGATGAAGGTTATTTTGCCGGCGTGAACCTGTTACCCAACCATCGCCATATACCCGCTTCACTGTCCTGGCTGGATGCGCGTCTTCGCTTCGCATTACGGCAACGGCAGGAGTATCGAGATCTACTGGAAGAAATGGGGGAAGGAAAGTTGAAACTGATTATTGCCAATTACCGCACGGAAAAACTGCCCGCACCCATCCATGCATTTCTGCAGGAAAACTACCTTCCCTTGACCGGCAACCTGCAGATCTATGCCCCCACCCTGCTGGCCGGCCTTGTCGATGCCAGCTTGGCTTTTTCCGGTACGTATCGGGTAATATCGAGTGACGGGGCGCCCATTCAAATCGATGATCAATCCCTGACAAATGGTGAAATCATCCAGCTGAAGGAAGGCATGCACCGATTCAACTCGAGCCATGGGTTCCGGGTTCAACTCCAGGTAACCGCACCCCTTCCGTTTCCTGAAGCAAAGGAAGCGGCAACGCAGGCATTCTTTCCCAATGTATATGACTACTGACCCACACAGATCTGCTTTCGTCACCTGCCTGCTGACAACTCCAGCTTGAAGCCCATGGCCACTCACCAGGAAAGCCCATTACTGAAAACCCTCTTTGGTCTGGGTACGCTCAGCGCCACCACTTCCGCCCTGATGCTGCTCTACTCCATTTTCGCCGCCCGCCTCATGGGGCCGGAAGAATTCGCCCGCTTCGGCGCCGCCATCGCCCTGCTGGGCGTGATGCAGGGTGTTTTTGGCCCATTGCATAACCTCACCGTGCGTTACAGTGCGCGACAGCTGGCCCAGGGGAAACCGGAAATGGCCTATGCCGGATACAGGCAATACCGGCGTATGGCAATCTGGCTGGCGGCGGGCACCGTGCTATTGCTGTTGGTAGCATATCCATTTCTGAAAACCAGCTTTCCACACCTGTCGAACAGCCTGTGGATACTCATGGGAGGCGTGATACTGCTCACCCTTCCCAAACAGGTTACCCTGGGCCTGTTCCGGGGCGCACAGGATTATCGTCCCTTTGCGGCCACTCAGATCACCGAAGCGGCGATCCGCTTGAGCCTGGGGGTCAGCCTGTTATGGGCCGTTTCCCCCACGGCCGAGCTGGGGGTGGCTGCTTATTTCACTGGCACCCTCCTGGCCGCCGCAGTGGCCTATTTGCTACAACGCAGCTACCGCCCACATAGCACACTGCCCGCCGTGCCTTTCGCTGATCAATGGGTGGGACTGCAGCCGCTTTTACTGCTCGCCATCGCCGGTGCGGGACTGCAGCAAAGCAGTGGCCTGGTGGCACAGCGCACCTTATCCCCGGTCGAAGCCGGTGCATTTTTTGCCGCACTGAATCTGTCTCGAGCCCTGTTGCTGCTCATGCAACCCATTCTGTTACACACCCTGCCCAGCATTACAAAACTTCATACCCAAGGTATTTCGCCTCACACCCGCCTAGTCAAAATGATGCTGGTTTACTGCCTGCTGAGCCTGCCACTGCTGGCGGCTTGCGCCCTGTTCCCAGAACAAATCATCACCCTGATCTTTTCCAGTACGTATCTGGCGGCCAGCCCCTTGCTGCTTCCCATTTCCGCTGCCTTCCTGTTTCTCGCCCTGTGTCATCTGGTGGCACTGGGTTCCATTGCCTGCAACCAATCACTGCCCGCCTGGATCTATGCCGCCGGCTTACTGGTTTTGCTGATACTATTCAGCGCCTGGAATCAATCGGGCATGGCCCTGGCCACAACATTACTCCGCCTGGCCAGCGGCTTGTTCCTGGTCATGCTGGGAACCTGGCTCCTGGGGGTAAAACATCGTCCGCAAGTATGATTGTGTAACCGGGAGAAGAAATAGAACAGCAGTAGGCGAAAGCCCCTTTAGAAGGACACTCCAAACACCACCCCAAACGCCACCTTACTTCCTTAACTGATTTTATGATCGAAGTTGTTACTGTAGCGGATGGCCACCCCACTCACAGGCAATGC
>CBDUNQ010000196.1:0-4973 GCA_965368625.1 uncultured Gammaproteobacteria bacterium | reverse complement strand
AGCGCAGCACAGGCCTGCATTCGTTGCGGTGAATGTGCACAGGTATGCCCCGCCCAGCTTTTGCCTCAGCAACTGTATTGGCATGCGCATGCACGCGATTTCGATGCCGTACAGGAATACAACCTTTTCGATTGTATCGAATGCGGATGTTGCGCCCAGGTATGTCCCAGCCAGATTCCTCTGGTGCAATACTATCGTTATGCCAAGACGGAAATCTGGGATCAGGAACGGGAACGGGAGCGCGCCGACCTTGCCCGGCAGCGCCATGAATTCCGTCTGGAGCGTCTGGAACGGGAAAAACGCGAAAAGGCAGAACGCCATAAACAAAAACGCCAGGCGCTGAAGAAACCGGCAAGCGCAGGAGATGATCCCAAAAAGGCTGCCATTGAAGCGGCCCTGGCGCGCGCCCGAGCCAAGAAGGAAAGTGCCGGCATTGCCCCCAGGAACACGGAAAACCTCAGCGATGAACAGCAGCGGCAAATTGAAGAAGTCAATCGCCGCCGCGCATTGAGTAAGGCCAAATCCCAGACCGGGACACCGGCTGCACAGGATCCTGACTAATGGAATTCCCCACCCACACTTCGCCACACCTGCCTACCCGGCAGCACCTTTCACAGCTGATGCGCCGGGTGGTCTATGCCCTGATTCCAGGCATACTCTGCGCCTGGTGGATACTGGGCTGGGGTGTGCTCATCAATCTATTGTTGGCCGGCATCACCGCCCTGGCCGCGGAAGCCGCCATGCTGGCTCTGCGCAAGCGGCCGGTGTGGCCCACCCTGCAGGATTACAGCGCACTGATCACCGGCCTGTTGCTGGCCCTGGCCCTGCCACCCCTGGCGCCCTGGTGGATTCCGGTACTCGGCAGTCTGTTTGCCATCATTCTGGCAAAACAGCTCTATGGCGGTCTGGGCTACAACCCCTTCAATCCCGCCATGGTGGGCTATGTGGTATTGCTCATTTCCTTTCCCCGGGAAATGACCCTGTGGTCACCACCAAGCGGCATCGATGCCCCCAGTCTGGGGTTGGCGGATACCCTGGCCCTGATCTTCACCCAGCAGGTACCCGCCGGTCAGACACTGGACGCCTTAACCATGGCCACCCCCCTGGACAGCATGAAAACCCGTCTGGGCCTGGGCGACACCCTGTCAGAGATACAACAATCCCCATTGTTCGGCGCATTCGGTGGCAAGGGTTGGGAGTGGATCAACCTCGGTTTTCTGCTGGGCGGACTGGCCCTGCTGTACTGGAAGGTGATCCGCTGGCAGATCCCCGTGGCCATGCTGGCCACCCTGTTCCTGTTATCCGGCATTTTCTATGTGGGCGACTCGGACAACTATGCTTCACCGCTGTTTCATTTATTCAGTGGCGCCGCCATGCTGGGCGCTTTCTTTATTGCCACGGACCCGGTATCCGCTGCCACCACCAACCGTGGACGACTGTATTACGGAGCCGGTATCGGTGCATTGGTATACATTATCCGTACCTGGGGCGGCTATCCCGATGCCGTGGCCTTTGCCGTACTGCTGATGAATATGGCCGCCCCCACCATCGATTACTACACCCGCCCCCATACCTTCGGACACGAGGACTGATATGGTCAAGCGTCAGGTCCTGTTCACCGGAATATTGCTGGGACTGTTTGCCGCGGTGGGTACCGCCATGGTGGCGTTCACCTTTGATAACACGGCTGCGCGTATCGCTGCCAATGAACGTGCCGCCCTGTTACGCAACCTGCATACCCTGATCCCTCCGGAGCGCCATGATAACGACTTGTTCACCGATGCCCTTGCCGTTGAGGATGCCGCGCTACTGGGGAGCAGTGAACCGGTGATGGTATATCGCGCCCGCCGCCAGGGTTGGCCCGTGGCCCTGGTGATCACCCCGGTGGCACCGGATGGCTATAGCGGTAAAATAAAATTACTGGTGGGCATTGAACTGGATGGCTCACTGAGTGGCGTGCGGGTGCTCAGTCATCGGGAAACGCCGGGGCTCGGCGATGCCATCGAAGTGGAGCGCAGTGACTGGATACTGGGCTTCACCGGCCTCAGCCTGGCACAACCCAGGCCGGACCAATGGAAGGTAAAACGCGATGGTGGCGTATTTGACCAATTCACCGGTGCCACCATAACCCCACGGGCCGTGGTGCAGGCGGTGAAAAAAACCCTGATATACTTCGAGCGCAACCGGCAAATGCTGTTTGCCGACAAAAGTGAAGGGGCGAAACGCGCCCTGCAGGATGCGGCACACCTCGATTCCACATCGCAAACCAAGCAGAAATAAGGCAACACAGGGGTTTCCATGAGCGACATTGATCTCAAAACCGTAGCCCGGGACGGGCTCTGGAACAACAATGTAGGCCTGGTGCAACTGCTGGGCCTGTGCCCCCTGCTGGCCATCACCACCAGCTTCATCAATGCCCTGGGACTGGGGTTGGCCACTACCCTCACCCTGCTGGTTTCCAGCTTCAGTGTTTCTCTGATTCGCAAGCTGGTGCGACCGGAAGTACGCATTCCCGTGTTTGTATTGATCATCGCTTCCACGGTCACCGTCATTGAACTGGTGATGAATGCCTATTTTCACGAACTGTATAAAATACTCGGCATCTTCATTGCCCTGATTGTCACCAATTGCGCCATTATCGGTCGCGCCGAAGCCTTTTCCTCGCGCCACCCGGTACTCCCTTCACTGGTGGATGCCCTCACCATGGGTATTGGCTTCACCCTGGTGTTGTTGGCGCTGGGCAGTCTGCGGGAAATCATTGGCCAGGGTACCTTATTGGCCGATGCGCACCTCATGTTCGGCGAAGTGGCACGCACCTGGACCATTACCTTTATGGAAGACTACCGCGGCTTTTTACTGGCCATTCTGCCACCCGGCGCCTTCATCGGTCTGGGCTTGCTCATTGCCCTGAAGAATTACCTGGATGGCCGCCGGGAACGGCGCCTGGCCAATCGGCAGAAGGAAACGGCCCCGGCAATACCCGCCGAGTCCGTAACCTGAAGCCACAGAGTCAGACGTTTTCAGCGCCTGCAATCAATTCCGAAGAGTGCCACTACCCGCGTACTGGCGCGACCGAAGCACGCCAACCAGGCCCAGCAAGCCGGAACCAAACAACCAGAGTGCGGCCGGTACCGGCACCACCGTGTGCATGACCCCTTCCAGGCGCCAATGGGTTTCCTGACCACCAAAGGTCATGCCCCCCGGAATGGGCATGGATTTGAAGCGAACCACCACGCCATAATCCCCGCCAGTGAGATCGGTGATTTCCACATGATACCCCTTGGGATTGCTCAGGGATGGATCACTTACCAGATCGTCACTGCCACAGGACGTCCCCAGAAGCCCATCGGGGGCTCCCGTGCAATTCTGCAGTACATTGACCGTTTGATCGTAGGTGGTATTGGTCAAGTCTTGGACAAATCCCCAGCCCAGGGATGAAAACTGCAGGGCTTGCCCATCCCCGGCGGCCGCCAGAGCGGTATCGATATCCGCGGCGATATTGCTGATGATGATCGGCTGAAATACATTTCCAATTCCATTGAAATCAAACCCGGTGGTAAACTCGTTCGCCCCGACGGGCCCCGAGTCAAAGGCGATATCCCTGCAGGCAGCGCCACCACAGACCTCATTACCGGCCCCAAATGCATTTACACTGTTCCCGCTGGGAATGGTGGTGTGAAAACCGAAATCACTTTTCAAGCCATCGGCATTGAAATCGGTCAATGTCCAAGCCGAGACACGGGCTGCGTGGACCGTGGTCATTCCCAGGCCGAGCATGCCCGCCATACAAGATCTCAACGCTGTTTTCAGATGCATTTCTCACTCCCTGTTGTTGTTTGTGTAGACCACGCGCGGAACAGCGACGGACGCTTTCGCCATGGCTGAACGAAGCCCATGCAGTAAACACGCCATAATAATAAAAAACCTTAAATACAATTGATTAGCTATTTTCACCCCTCCCCCCGGCAGGGAATATGTAAGGAATATCGACAACATACTGCCCCGCCAGTGGAAACCGAATGAAAACGTTACGATGGGCAAAGCCTTTCTTGATCGAAACGTGATCAACCGGCCTTGAGCAACAGACAGAACGTGGAACCCTGGTCTTCCACGCTTTTCACTTCCACGGTGCCACCATGGCGCTTGACCACTGCATCCACAAAGGCCAGGCCCAGGCCGGCACCGGTTTCACGACTGGCACTGCTCCGGTGCACCCGCTGAAAGCGATCGAATAGACGCGGCATTTCCGCTTCGGGAATTCCCATGCCCTGATCCTGTACGCAGATGCGATAACTCTCGCCTTCTTGCTGCAGGCTCAGGTGTACCCGGCTTTCCCCGGGGCTGTACTTGATGGCATTGGTCAACAGATTGACCAATGCCCGCTCCAGGAGGTTACTGTCACCCCGGACCCAGGCTTCTTCCAGCTCCGAATGCTGGATGATTTCTATTCCTTTCGCCTGTGCCTGGGCCCAGACCTGCTCACTGGCGGTATAGAGTAGATTGATCAGATCCACATCATAAAAGGGGGTGTCTTCACCACTTTCGGCGCGCGCCAACTGGAGAAACTGTTCCGCCAGGTTCAGGGTTTTTTCCGTATACATCTTCATGCGTCCCAATGACTCCCACACTTCTGCGAGGCTTTCCTTTCTACGGGTAAGCTCAAACAGGGCCAGTAGCGAGACCAGGGGTGAACGCAAATCATGAGATAGAAAATTAAGCAATTCATCACGCTTGCGTTCACTGGCCTTGAGCGGGCTGATATCGGAAAAGTTGAGAATCAAGCCCTCCATGTGTTGTTCATCGGGCTTGAGCGGTGCAATCTGCACCAGCATATCGCGGCCATTCACATGCCTTGCCGTTGCCTGAACCCGAGTGTGCTGCAGCAAGGCTATCTGTAACAGGGAATCCCATTGTGCCCCATCCCGTATGGAAAGATCCTGCAACAAGCGGATCAAGGGCATGCCCGCCAGGTT
>CBDUNQ010000195.1:0-5014 GCA_965368625.1 uncultured Gammaproteobacteria bacterium | reverse complement strand
TCGTAGGTATAATGGGTAGCGCCCGTGTCGGGGCTGGTTTGGGTGATCAGGTTGCCGAGGTCGTCATAGGCATAGGTTGTCGCGCCGCTCACCGGGTCGGTGACGGTTGTCAGCCGGTCAGCATTATCGTACCCATAGCTGGTTGTGGTGTTCGCAGTGGCTGGGTCAAAGCCGGTGTGGTTTTGTACCGTGCTTGTCAGGCGGCGCAAATCATCGTAACGGTAATCAGTAATCGTTCCATTGCCATCGGTTTCGAGATCAAGGGTGCCATCAGCGGCGAAATCTACGCCACTGAACATATCACCCAGATAGGTCTCATCGACGCGGTTATAGATATCGAAGGTTTTCTGTAAGGTTCGTTTCAGTACATTTGTATTGTCATAGATATCTTCAATTTCACGGTTGCCTTCGGTATCCAGTTTGTAGTGAATGTAGTTGCCCAGGCCATCGGTGATGCGCGTGAGGCGACGCGCGTCGTCATAGCCAAAGCTGAGTGTCATGGCATCCAGGGTGCCATGGGCCTGGGTGATGGTCTCAACCTCACCCGTGGCAAGATAGGTCCAGCGGGTAATCTGGCTGTTTGTACCGTCGCTTTCGGTTAGTGTCTCAAGGCGGTCATTGCCTGGATAGTAATGGTAGCTGAGCGTTAATCCGTTAGGTCGTGATTCGGAGTGTATTTTTCCAGTCGCGGTGTATACAAGGTTGTCGCGCAGCGCTACCCCTGTTGCATCCGTGATACGCCGTAATCGTGCGCGGTTATTACCTTGATTCGTATTGTCCAGGTAGTACGTGTAGGTCGTTATGTCACTGACATCCGTTCGCGGACCGTCAATCTGTGACAGCTGATGAAAAGGCCCGTTGTACTGATAGCGGGTCGTACGCGTGACCGGTGCGCCACTCGGCGTGAATCCGTCCACAGTCTCTGTCAGGCGATTGCCCCATTCGTCATAGCTATAGGTGCTTACCTTGCAGTTAGTACCTTCCGTACAGGCTGCGCCGGGATTGGTGTTGATCACCGAGGGTTCCAGGCGCTTAGTGATCTTATGGTGGAAACGTGGGTCATATTGGTAGTCGGTACGCCGTTGTTGTGCCGTGCCGTACGCCTCTATCTTGTAACCGTACTGAGCCTTACTGTCGTAGTCTCCATATTGTGTGGTGAGACCGTTTTCGGTCATCGAGAGCAGATTGTTATTGGCAGGGTCATAGCTATAGCTGCTGTTTGGGATACCACAGGTAGCGCAGCCGGGGCCGTCGATCTGGGTGACTAGCGCAACGCCAAGTTGCTCAGTGCTTGAATAGGTGGTGGAATTCCACAGGCTATTGGTGATGGTGCGGGTGCCGTCACTGAGATGGTCATTATAATCTATACCCACATACTCCACATCGCCTGCATGAGACGTGATAATCACACGGCCCAGTTCATCATAATCATAGGTCGCGTAACGAATGCCACGCTCATCAGTGATGCCTGACAATGCATGCGGAAAGCCGGGATGCTCGTAATGATATCGCTTTGTGGTGCCGTCAGGATTGTCAACATACTCGAGATTGTTGATCACATCGTACCGGTAGATCCAGGTGCGATTGGCCTGGTCAGTGATGGTTGAAATGCGATTACTGGTGTCATGCGAAACATCGAGATATTGGCCGGTGCTGCTTTCTATCCTCTCAAGGTGCCCCAGGGTGTCATAGGTAAGCGTCTGGGTAATGCCGCGAAGATCGGTGATGGAGAGTAGCTTACCAGTGATATTGTAACGTTCGGTTACGGTACCCGGTGTCGCAACGGTGTACCCCGAAGCATCCTGAGTCAGGACGGTTTGCACATCCGCCGCGGCCACCCACACCGCACCGACTTTATTGAACCGATGTCCCTGCCCCGTTTCGTTGCGATACAGCACAGAATCCTGCGTGATTTCGAGGGTACGGCTGTAGGACGACATCCAACCTATACCCAAGCCCGAGGAGCGCCCGTCCTGCGAATTGTAATAGCGAGTGAATTGGAGCGCTGATAGTAACTCTGCCTCGATATCTTGTTCTATCTGGTACTTGTTGCCCGTAACCGGATTGCAGGGATTACCGAGCATGCCGCCCTCTTTGCCATTGCAGCCGAGGTTTTTGTCCGTGTCGCCAATATCCGCCTCTGGAATGGGTTCGTTAGAGATACAGAATTCAAATGTTCCACTATCGTAGTCGAAGTCCATTCCAGCAGGGCATTCCCAATCAAGGGTGAAACTCCATAAAAACACCTCCGGGGGCAACGGGTCATCCCCTGGTGATGGGATCCAATTACAAGTCACTTCACACAGGGCAAGGGATGCGTCCCAGGAAGATGAATAGCACTCCCCTAAACTGGATTCTGAGGCGGCGAGGTCTGAGCACAATCCAGCGCCCTGCTCCAAGGGCACGCAGGTATTATTTAGATCACAAACCAGCTCGTTACTGGGGACGCGTACCACTGCATCGGCGGTCTGTGGAAGACCCAGCAACGCGCATAAAAATATCCCCATTGTGGTCTGGATGGTGATTCTTTTGAGAAATTCCTGGATGGCCGCGTAGGTCATCTGGGTATTTTGTAGCGGTTTTGGGAACGGCACCTGTCCGTCTGTTATGTGTAGCGCACTGTTGGTCCGCATCCGCCATGGCCCCAGGGAGCTTGCGAGTAGAGAAGATATAGACGCGCTGATCTTAACAGAGGAGAGGGCTACCATCCAGGGTAGATGCCTCGAATTTGAGCGGATATAGAAACTTAAAATACAATGAGTTACTGATAGAAGTGTGTATATTCAACCCCTATATTCAGTCAGACCCAGAGAATGACCTGCCTTCCCGATTTCGTCCATTTCCAAATTTGGGGACCCAAAGTTAGGCTGGTCACAACAACTCCCTCCACGTCCAGGTGGAAACGGCAGATCGTTTACTTTTATTCCACGTCATACCGGCGTAGGCCGGTATCTCCGTACAATGGCGGTATATTCAAGAGATTCCGGCCTGGCGCATAGAACCCCTTTGGGGATCATTATGCATACCTCACCCTTCGGGTCGAGGCACGCCGGAATGACGATGGTTTTGTTATGCTTGAATACCTTACTCATTCGGGTCAAGGCGATCATAGGACCCCCTGCGGGGTTCCCCCTAGATCCCTACGGGATCATTAGGGATTTCCCATCGTGCTCCGCACGATCTGGTCACATCAGGCAAATACCTTACCCTTCGGGTCAAGGCGATCATAGGACCCCCTGCGGGGTTCCATCATGAATACCTTACCCTTCGGGTCAAGGCATCAATCAGGAATCTTGCGCAGCTTCCATTCGGTGTTACGGAAAAAACTTTCCAGGTACGCAGCACTCATGGGTTTGGCGATATAATAACCCTGCACCTGATCACAACCCATGGCACGCAAACGTGCCAATACCGCCTGGTTTTCCACGCCTTCCGCCACCACCTGCAGGCCCATGTTATGGGCCATATCAATAGTGGAATGAACGATCAATTCATCATCCCGATCGTGATCCATATCCTTGACGAAGGATTTATCGATTTTCAGTTCCGCCACCGACAGACGTTTGAGATGACTCAGGGAAGAGTATCCGGTCCCATAATCATCAATGGTAAAATGGATCCCTCCCGCCTTGATTTCTTCCAGAATTGAAGCGATCTGATGCGGGTCATTCATCACTGCACTTTCCGTAACTTCCATTACCAAAGCATTCTTCCTGGGCTTCCATAATTTTTGCAGCATTTGCAGATGAGCCGACAGGTCCGTATCCCGCAAATTGTACATGGAGAGATTCACCGACATGGAGAGATCCAGACCCATTTCATTCCAGAGTACACACTGGTGAAAGGCCTGATCCAGCACCCAGGCGGTGTAACGCTTGATATGTCCACTCTGTTCCAGTGCCGGAATAAAGATATCCGGTGGGATCATACCCTGCTGTGGATGGTGCCAGCGCATCAGTGCTTCCACACCAATAATGGTATCGCTGCACAGCTCCAGCTTCGGCTGGTAATACAGTTCAATCTGGTTATTATCCAGTGCCGTGTGCAGATCCGCCATCAGGGTCAGTCGGCGCGGGGTATTACGATCCTTTTGCGGGTCATAGACAAACCAGCCATCCTTGCTGCTCTTGGCTTCATACATGGCGACATCGGCGCGCCGCAACAGGGTTTGCACATCATCACCGTGCTGCGGGTAAATCGCGATCCCCATACTTGCGGAAACAATGTAACTACCACTATCCAGCTCCACCGGGAATTGCAGGGATTGCATCAAATTGCGGGCAACCAGGGTTGCGGTTTCGGCATCGGCATTGGGTATCACCACGGCAAATTCATCGCCGCCTAAACGGCCAATGGTATCCGCCTTGCGCAACTTACCCTGAAACCGCTGACCCACCTGTTTAAGTATTTCATCCCCTACATGATGACCAAGGGTATCATTGACTTCCTTGAAGCGATCCAGATCCACCACCAGAATGGCCACAGAGTGATCACTCTGACTATTGAGGTGAAAACTCTGTTGCATGCGATCCTGAATCAAATAGCGATTCGCCAGACCGGTAAGGCTGTCATACAGAGCCATATGCTCCAGGTCACTATTGATACTGATGAGCTCCTGATTGAGCAAATGCAGTTTATTCTGATATTCCTCCGCCCTTTCCTTCTCTTGTTCCAGGGCTTCAAAGGTAATGGCATTCTCAATGGCGATGCTTACCTGATTGCCGAACAGGGTGAGAAGATCCAGGTCACGCTGGGAAAAAATTTCACCATCCAGTCGGTTGATACAGGACAAGCCACCGAGGAAATGGTTCTTGCCGATGAGGGGCACCATGAGGATACTACCGGCTTCATGTTCCCAGTGATTACGCTCCACTTCCGCAAGTTCATTGAGCATCCCTTGCCACCAGGGACGCTTGTTGCGCCACACCCAGCCACAGATGCCGTACTCAATGGAGAGGGGTTCCCCCACAATGTCTTCCGCATGCGTACCGGAACAGGCGCGATACGTGTATTC
>CBDUNQ010000194.1:0-5014 GCA_965368625.1 uncultured Gammaproteobacteria bacterium | reverse complement strand
TATAGAAGACTGATGGGCCGGCAATGGCATAGAGGCTGCGATACCCAAGATCGCCGAGCAGATCCACCAGGGCGGCTCCTTCCACATGCCTTCCCTGTCCAGCCTGTAGCAGTTGGGCACCCGCTTCCGTCGCCAGGGTTTGCGCCTTGTTCTGATCATTACCGGCCCCGGTAGCCAGAAATACCCGGCGTGCGGAGTAATTCCGCAGGGTTTTTACGGGGATATCCAGGCTGCTGCTGAGCACCACCACATCCGGTTGTGGGCGGAGACCCTGTTCCAGGCGCCAGTGCCGCAAATCGGCAAAATCTTCGCCCGCACCTACCGGAAGGAGATCCTGCTGCTCCCCCTGGGCGGACTGACGGAAATACCGGGCACTGGTAATCAGGATATCGGCCTGGGCAGCCAATTCCTGGTACAAACGCCAATCACGCCCATTGGCAATGGCCTGGGGTACCTGATGGGTTTGATGGGTCTCAGAGGGAAGGGCGATCCGGCCATCAAGGCTGGCTACATAGTTGCTGTACACGTATGGCGCCCCGGGCCCTCCCCGGGTATGAAGCCGCTCGTTCAGATAGAGGCCGTGCAGCGCGCAGGGTTTTCCAGTGGGTGGCAAGACCTGAATGATGTTTGGTTCCATATGGATGCAATTGTAACAGTCTGGATATACGGATTTTTGGTTTTTTGCCGATACTGAACTATGTTCTATCAAGAAATGCTGAAAAGCGCTATTTTTCGTCCATCGGCTATGGCTGCACAGCAGTGATGATTGCCGGAAGACACTTAAAATCCCCGCTACCCAGGCGCGGAGCAGGACGTCGTTGAATATGCCTCACACACACAGGTCATCTGTTGATACCACTCCCGATACCACTCCCAGTGATCCAGCCGAATTCAGCCAGAAAGTCACCCTGGAGGTGCAGCGGCTAGCAGCCTTGTGGCGTAAACTCCAGTATGTTCGCTGGGAGCCCGAGGCCTATCGCCTGTTACAACGGCTGGCGAAAAATCTGCGACGCGCCCTTGCCGACTCGGAGCATCCGCAATTACACCGCCTGGTATCGCACCTGGAGTCGGTGATTGCCAAAGAACAGACCGATGAATACACGCCACCCATCCTGGAGCGTGATCAAGTCTCTGCCGCCATTGAGCGTTTGACCACCCTGGTAGGGGAGGTTGCCACCGATGATGAGTTTTCGGCACGGGCCAAAACCGCGGGTGAGCGCGGCTTGGTTTTTGTGCTCGATGAAGATTGTGAACTTTCCGAACTGGTGCGCCAGCACTTCAAGCGTCAGGGGTTTACGGTGGAATGTTTTGCCACGGTAGATGATTTTCGCCAGGCGCTGACGAAACGGGTGCCAGTGGCCATTCTGGCAGAAGCGGTACTGGCGGATGGATCATTGGCTGGAGTGGAGATTATTCGTGAATTAAGTCATGAAATGATCGCCATGCCTCCTGTGCTGTTTATTTCTTCCCGTGGAGATATGGAAGCACGCATTGCCGCTATTCGTGCCGGTGGACAGGCCTTTTTCACCAAGCCTCTGGATCTCGATATGCTGGTGAGGCGTATTGACAAGCAGGTGCAGACGGCCCCCGGTAAAGCCGGTCAGGTATTCATCGTGGAAGATGATCCGGACCAGGCGGAGTATTACAGCCTGGTCCTGCAACAGGCGGGTATCCGCACCTCCATCATCACCAATCCCACCCAGCTGTTGGAAAAGATGCAGGCAAGTCCGCCGGATCTGGTGCTCATGGATGTGCATTTACCCGGCTGTGATGGCCAGGAATTGGCCACCATGATCCGGCAGGATCCCCGCTATGAAGATCTGCCGGTGGTGTTTATGTCTGCCATCACCGATACCGAATCTGAACTTGCGCTGATGCGTGAGAGTGGAGATCTGTTTCTCAAGAAACCGGTGGACCAGGCGCATCTTATGGCGGTGGTCCAGGGGCGTATACGCAGGGCGCGCGAAGTTGCGCACCGTATGCAATTGATCAGTAAGCACGACCAGACCACCGGTTTGTATAACCGACAGTATTTTCTGCGCTCCCTGCGGAGTGTGATGGGGCGCATACCGCTGGTACACATACCCTCTTCCCTGATGTATCTGGAGCTCGATGATTTCCGGCTGCTGCAGGACCAACTTGGCCTGGCGGCGGCTGAGCTGGTGATGGCGGATCTGGCGGGTGTCGTCAGTAAACAATTGGCGCCGGGTGATATTGCGGCCCGCTATGGCGATTCAAGTCTGATGATCATTCTACACGGTCGGCAGTTGGATGACCTGGACGGCTTTTGCCATCAGCTGGCGGAACGCGTTTCCAAAAATGTATTCCAGGCTGGGGGAAATTCGCTGATGATCAGTGCCAGCATGGGCGTCACCCGTCTCGACCGGCCTTCCTTTACCCAGGACGAATGGGTGAACCATGTGGCGGCCCTGTGCATGAAGGCGCGCAGTGAGGGTAAAGGCCAGGTATTGCTGGAGCAGCCGGGTCGTTCCCATGAGCAAGGCGAAGATCTTGATAAAGAGTGTTTACAGTTACTCAAGCAGGCTCTACGTGATGAGGGTTTTTATCTGGTGTTTCAGCCCATTGCCAGCCTCAATGGCAGTCACGTAGAGCGCTATGAAGTACTGCTACGCTTACGTTCCACCGAGGGTGAAGAGCTTTTACCTGCACGCTTCCTTCCCGTGGCTCACGCGCGTGGCCTGATGCCTTACATTGACCAATGGGTGATCATTCATTCCCTGCAGGTGCTGACGCAGCGTAGTGCAAGCAAGGACTCGGTACTATTTGTGAAAGTGTCGGGGGAGAGTCTGCATTCGGAGAAATTCTTTCCCTGGTTGGAGCAGCAATTAAAGCTCTATAAGGTACCTGCCGGAAAAATCGTATTGGAGCTTGATGAAGCATCCGTGGTGGCCTCCATGAATGAAGCTTCCGCCTTCATCAATAAAGTCAAACGCCTGGGTTGTGAAGTGGGCCTGGAACATTTTGGTACGCACCTAAATGCTTCACAGATCCTCAAACATTTACACATGGATTATGTGAAAATCGATGGTTCATTTATACATGCCCTGGTGAATAATCCGGCGAATCAATCCACCTTGCGCGATATGGTCGCCTCTGCGGCTGATCAGGATGCCATGATTATTGCCGGATTCGTTGAAGATGCCGCCAGCCTGAATATTCTCTGGCGCACTGGCGTGCAGTACATTCAGGGGAATTTCCTGCAAGAGCCCGATGGTATGTTGGCCTTTGATTTTAATGAGTTGGGGGCATGAGCATTCGGGTGTGTGTAGCTTCTATCGCGTGGTGTAGCTGACTCCCGAAAAAATGCGCAGGTCCTTACCGTCCTGCTTTTCCTGTAGTACTTTACATACCCCGGGTGCAGGCTAGGGTCTCCATGTAACCAACGTCATGCCGGCGCATGCCGGTATCTCTATCATGTGGCAGGGCATTCAAGAAAGGCCGAAACACGGCTGCGGCTGGAGTGATGGAAGAAAGTGTTGGCCCAGGGTATTCATCGCTGCCGAGCGTTTCTCTACCCGAACAGGCGTCGCAGTGAAAACCGGTTGCGTTGTCCCATGCGCCGCACGAAATCAGGATAATCGATTCCGGTTTGCTGTTGTAGTAATTCCGCCTGGAAATTCAGGTCCTTCAATGGACTGCTTTTTGATGCCTGGTTGAAGGCGAAGGCAATGAGGTTACCGCAATTGGGTGCGGGAAGTTCGAGGGTTTGACTTTCGAAGCTGCGCTTCAGGGTTTTCAGGTACTGTTTGCAGAGGCTCGGCCGGGTGGCCCAGAGATTTGCACTCAGGATACCCTGTGTAGTGAGCCGTTCCCGGCAACGTTGAAAAAAGGAAGGTTCATCCAGATCGGAATCCATGCCGGTGGCAGTGAAAATGTCGAGGAAAATCAGATCGAATTTTTCATCGGGCTCCTGTGCCAGATAGGATCTTGCACATTGGGCATGAAGTTGCATGCGGTCATCCGGCAGGAAGAAAAAGCGCTGGGCCACCTCAATCACCGCTGCGCGGTTTTCCACGGCTGTGATCTGGCACAGGGGGTAATGATGGTGAAAAAAACGTGCCAGGGACCCGCCCCCCAGTCCGATCAGGAGAATATTGCGAGGTTTCGGATGGAATAACAGGGCCGCCGTCATGGCCTGGGTATAGTTGAGCACCAGGATCTGATGGTTACATAGCAACATACTGCTTTGCTTGGCGCGCGAGCCAAAATAAAGATTACGGGTCAAGGCATCATCAATTACCTCGATGACGCCGTCCTCATCTTTGCATCGATGGATGACCTGGTGGTGTATTTCTTCCATGACCCTATGGTAACCAGTTCGTGCTTTGTTGTCTGAGCCGGTTCCATTGCCCCATGGGCAGGCAAAAAAATACCGGGGTGGAGTTCCCCGGTATTCTGAAACGCGGTGGCCGGCTCGAAGGCTAACTGGCCTTGGCGGGGGCGCTCTTTCCCTGGTAGTCGGCAACGGCAGCCTTGATGGCATCTTCTGCCAATACGGAGCAGTGCACCTTGACCGGTGGCAGGGCCAGTTCCTCGGCAATCTGGCTGTTTTTGATTTGCGCGGCTTCTGCCAGGGTTTTTCCCTTGACCCATTCGGTCAGCAGGGATGAAGAGGCAATGGCGGAGCCACAACCGTAGGTTTTGAATTTGGCGTCTTCGATGACACCGGCTTCGTTTACCTTGATCTGCAGCTTCATTACATCCCCACAGGCCGGGGCACCTACCATACCGGTGCCCACCGAGAGGTCGTTTTTATCAAAGGAACCCACATTGCGGGGGTTTTCGTAATGATCCAGTACTTTGTCACTGTAGGCCATGATTGCATGTTTCCTTAAGAGTCATGTGTCTTTGATATTCAGCGGTATTCGGCAGCCGGGAGATCAGGCGGCGGTGCGCTGAAAACCAAATGCCGGACGCTCACTACCATTGCCTGCACTTTGCTGCTGATCCACGGCATCCGCCAGGGAAATATCATTGAGGAAGCCATACAGAC
>CBDUNQ010000193.1:0-5055 GCA_965368625.1 uncultured Gammaproteobacteria bacterium | reverse complement strand
TGTTCACCCGTCCAATGCAAAATTTCATGCCGGGTAATGTGGGAGGTGAGCCCTGGCTGGATCGTCATGCGGATCTTTATTCCAGTGGTACGCAGGTTACCCAGGCACACAGTGCGCAACTGGCTGCCCAGGCGCAACTGGAACAGATAGATGCCAGTTTGCGTGATGCCCGTTCTTTTGCACCCTTTGCGGGTGTCATCATTCGCAAGATGGTGGAAGAGGGGGATACGGTGCAGCCGGGGCAACCCCTGCTTGAGTATGCCGATCTGGAATATCTTCAGGTACAGGTGGAGGTTCCCTCGCGGCTGATGCCGGTATTGGAAAAGGGCATGCTGGTACCCGCCAAACTTGATATTGGCGATACCCATACCCAGGTGCGCGTTGCCCAGATCTTTCCCTCAGCGGATGCGCAGCGCCACACGGTGACCGTAAAGTTTGATTTACCGGTGGGCGTTCCCGGTGGGCCGGGTATGTATGCCGAAGTGATGTTGCCGGATATCACTGCATCCAACGATCTGGTACCGGTGATTCCCGATTCCGCCGTAATGTGGCGCGGCAGTCTTCCCGCCGTTTACGTAATGAACGATAAAAACCAATCACAATTACGCCTGATACGCCTGGGAGATTACGTAGGCAACAATCAGGTAGCTGTGCTTTCGGGACTTCAGGTGGGTGAACGGATCTTTGCCGTGCCACCGGCGAACCTCGCCAGTGGCTGGGTCAGTGGACGCTAACGGGGCCTGGCATGAGCGAACAACAGAATAACCAGGAAAACGATAAGAACGTGGATGAAGTGGAATCCCTGGAAGGCCGTTCTCTGGGGCTTGCCGGACGCATGGCGTGCACCTTTATCGATTCCCCCATATCACCGTTGCTGATGCTGGCCACGCTGGCCATCGGTCTGCTGGGTTTGATCTTCACGCCACGCCAGGAAGATCCGCAAATCTCCGTACCCATGGTGGACATCTTCGTACAGTATCCGGGGGCTTCGGCCGAGCAGGTCACCAGCCTGGTGACCAATCCCCTGGAACGCATCATGAGCGAGATCCCCGGCGTGCGTCATGTGTATTCCGCCAGTGAACGCGGGCAGGCACTGGTGGTGGTGCGTTTTCGAGTCGGGGAGGAAATCGGGCCTTCCATAGTCAAGGTGCACGATAAGCTGCAATCCAACCTTGATAAGATTCCACCCGGTGTGGCTATGCCGCTGGTGAAACCCAAGGGAATCGATGATGTCCCTGTGGTCACCGTAACCCTGTCGTCGGATTCCGTGGATGATGCCTCCCTGCGTACCCTGGGTGTGGATGTGTTGCAGCGTCTGCAGGAAGTACCCAATGCCGGGCAGGGTTTTGTGGTGGGTGGCCGTGCGGAACAGGTACGGGTCGAGGTGAATCCCGAGCGCCTCAGTGGGTATGGTCTGAGTCTCGATCAACTGGCGCAAGCCATCAATGCCGCCAATTCCAAGTCACGTGCCGGCAATGTAGAGGCAGGGAATACCCGCTTCAA
Source organism: uncultured Gammaproteobacteria bacterium (assembly GCA_965368625.1). Taxonomy (GTDB): domain Bacteria; phylum Pseudomonadota; class Gammaproteobacteria; order DSM-19610; family DSM-19610; genus JAIVHA01. The sequence goes on along the minus strand of CBDUNQ010000193.1, from coordinate 3,552 downwards.
TGTCTATACCGGCAGTTTTCTGCGCAGTGCCGAAGAAGTCGCCAGTCTGGTCATCGGTGCACGAAACGGTTCTCCTATCTATGTTCGGGATGTAGCCAAGGTATTTCATGGGCCGGAGGAAACCACGCAACTGGTAAATTATTTTTCCGGCCCGGCGAGTAGCGAAGAAGCACCGGCGCAGATACCCGAGCCGGCCGTCACCATTGCCGTGGCCAAGAAAGAAGGTTCCAACGGAGTCACCGTATCCAATGCCATACTCGCAAAACTCGATACCCTCAAGGGCAATCTGATTCCCGATAATGTGCGGGTAAGCATCACCCGTGACTATGGCATGACCGCCAATAACAAGGTGAATGAATTGCTCAGTGCCTTGTTCGAAGCGGCCCTGGCGGTGGCTTTCCTGTGCCTGGTGGGCCTGGGCTTCCGTGCCGCCTTCGTGGTAATCACGGTTATTCCCATTGTGATTCTCATTACCGTATGGTCGGCCTGGGTGCTGGATTACACCATTGACCGGGTAAGCCTGTTTGCACTGATCTTTGCCATCGGGATTCTGGTGGATGATGCCACGGTGGTCGTGGAAAACATCTTTCGCCGCTGGCTGGAGGCAGGCAAAACCAGTGTAAACATCGCCATTGATGCGGTGCGCGAAGTGGGTAACCCCACCATATTGGCGACGCTCACCATTATCTGTGCCCTGTTGCCCATGGGCTTTGTCAGTGGCTTGATGGGGCCCTATATGCGTCCGATTCCAGTGCTGGGTTCTTCGGCCATGTTCTTTTCCCTGTTGTCGGCCTTCATTTTCACTCCATGGTTTGCCATGCGTGTGCGCCCCGCCACCATGCAGAGTTTCCGCAAGGCGGAAGCCAGGGAAAAGAAGGCACAGAAAATCATCGGCCGCATCTACCACCCGGTAATCCGTCCGCTCATCGAGCGCCGCTCCATGGGCTTGCTGTTTCTGTTCAGTGTAATCGGCCTGACCTTTGTCGCTTGCGCACTGTTCTATACCAAGACCGTTACCGTAAAGATGCTGCCCTTTGACAATAAGCCGGAATTCAATGTGGTGATCAATATGCCGGAAGGTACCGCCTTACCGGTCACCGCCAATGTCACTCAGCGCCTGGCGGAGGAGTTACGCAGTATTCCCGAAGTCACTGCCTTGCAGAGTTATGTGGGAACGGCATCCCCCTTCAACTTCAACGGTCTGGTGCGCCACTACTATGTGCGTCAACAGCCCTGGCATGCGGATATACAGGTGATGCTGTTGGACAAGAATGATCGTGAGCGCAGCAGTCATGAGCTTTCCGTGCTGGCCCGTGAACTGCTCACCCCCATTGCCAGGGAAATGGGGGCGAAGATTCAAGTAGTGGAAATGCCGCCGGGACCCCCGGTATTGCAAACCACGGTGGCGGAAATCTATGGCCCTGATGCAGCCACCCGGCGGCAAGTGGCCAGAGATATGACTGCCATGTTCGAGGATGTGGAAAACATCGTTGATGTGGATAACCTGATGGCGGAACCACACACTCACTGGAGCTTTGAAATCAATAATGACAAAGCCATGCGGCGTGGGGTATCGGTGGAAACCATCAATCGCAATCTGGCCATGGCCATGGGTGGCTATAAACTCGGGGATATCAAGTTGGCGGCCCCTCTTGAACCCACCTATATCATTCTGCAAACCCCGTTGTCCGTACGCTCACAGGTTTCCCGCCTGGCCAATCTGCCCATCATTAATCAGGAAGGCGAGAGTATTCCCCTGGGGGAACTGGGGCGCTTCGTTCAGGTGGCGGAAGGTAACTATATCTACCATCTGGATCTGCGGCCCATCGAATATGTAACCGGAGAAATGACCGGCCGCCTGGGTGCACCCATCTATGGGATGTTTGCCGTGGAAGACCTGTTGGAAAATTACACCACCCCCGACGGGGTACAGATCACCGGAATGCCCATGGGTTTGATCGGGCCGCCGGAAAATGATTTGCAATCAGGATTTGAATGGACCGGTGAGTGGACGGTTACCTATGAAACCTTCCGTGACATGGGGATCGCCTTCATGGCGGCGCTACTGTTGATCTATGGCTTGATTGTGCTGGAGTTCCGCGATTACACGCTGTCCGGTCTCATCATGGCACCGATTCCCCTCACTATGATCGGCATCATCCCCGGACACTGGATCATGGGTGCGGAATTCACCGCTACCTCCATGATCGGCTTTATCGCACTGGGTGGCATCATCGTACGCAATTCCATTTTGCTGGTGGAATTTGTCAAACATGAAGTGGCATCCGGCAAGGAAATCCGTGACGCGGCGGTAGCGGCTGGTCGCACCCGTTTGCGCCCCATTTTAATCACTTCATTGACCCTCATGGCCGGTGCCGCGGCCATTATCAATGATCCCATTTTCCAGGGTATGGCTGTGACCCTGTTGTTTGGAACGGGTGTGGCGACTCTGTTCACGGTTCTGGTCATTCCCCTGGGATGCATCAGTGCAGAGAAGCATTTTACAGCCCATGGTTGTGACGCCATGAATGCCCGAATTGATGGCCATAAATCACTGGTAGAGGAGCCACCCCGTTAAGGGTGACCGCCTGAAGCAAACTTGATGCGGAGGAAGGAAATGAAAAACAGGAACCTTAAGCTGGTAAATGCCCTTGAAAGCCCGCGCGCCCGGCTTGCGCTGACACCTCTGCTGGCACTGATGCTGGCGGTACCGATGGTGGCTACGGGGGCGAATACGCAAAGTGATGCAGCACCCCAGAATCAATGGGGCGCCAGCGGACAGCCGGTGCCACCACCACCCGGACCCTATTCCACGTTGGGGGCAATGCCGCCACCCATGGCGCCCGGATACCCGGCACCCCAGTTCCGTCCCGATACCGACATGGGTAGCGAATCCACGGCAACCACCACCAATCCCGGTGGTTATGAATCTCCGCCGCCCATGTCGGAATTCACGCCACGGGGCCCGGTAACCCGTGATGAATTTCTCAATAACCAGGCTTCCATGCAGGAAAACCGCACGCAACGTCAGCAGGAAATGCAGCAATACCGGCAACAGCGTCAGGAAGAAATGGAAAAGATGCGCGCCCAGCATCAGCAGGAAATGGAAAAGATGCGTGCCCAGCATCAACAGGAAATAGAAAAGCTACGTGCCCAGAGCCAGCAGGAAATGCAGGAACGCTGGAATCAACGCGGAGTCGCCGAGGCGCCGGACTTCCGTCCGGATCCGGAAATTCAGCAGTTGCGTGCCCAGCATCAGCAAGAGATGGAAAAGCATCGCGAGGAAATGCAGCAACAGAGTCAGCAGCGACGTGAGGATTGGCAAAAGGACCGGCAGGGTCAACTCCAGGCCAGGCAACAGGAACAACAACAACGCTGGGAAGCCATGCAGCAGCGACGTCAACCGTTTGCACCGCGCGGATATGGTTATCCTCCGGCCCAGGTTGCACCCCAGGGACAGACACAGGCCACGAACGACCCAATGGTACAGCCGCAAAACCGTTCCATTCCACCGGGACCTCCCATGTATAGCGGTGGTTTCCCCCCCTATGG
>CBDUNQ010000192.1:0-5063 GCA_965368625.1 uncultured Gammaproteobacteria bacterium | reverse complement strand
TACAGGAGGGTTTGGTTTGCTGTGGTGTAGGTCTTGGCACCGGTAGGAGTGAGCGAAGCTCGCGAACAAGCTGGGTACCACAACCCTTCGCCAGCTTCGCTGGCTCCTACAGGGGGTATCGCCGGGATTGCTTGCCCGGAGAACATCACCCTGCAAGCCGGCACCCGTAGGCGCGAGCGCAGCTCGCGAATGCCCGGAACCTTCGGCATTGCCTGTCATGATATGGGGATACCGGCATTCGCCGGTATGGCGTGGAATAGTATGATCGACTTGCCCAAAAGGTGAGGCATATATATAAAAAAGAAATCGTCATTGCGAGCGAAGCGCGGCAATCTCCATGGTGTGGCAGTAAGGTATGGAAATCAAAACACATCCAGTGCCACCGTAATGAAATTACTTCACTGCGCGACCGGAGCGTAGCGTAGAAAGTACTTGATGAAACCCGAAGGGGTTCTGAAGTGTTCGCAATGACAAATCACGAAAATCTTTACCCTGTATCACCACTATAAATACCGCGCAGAAAGCTTGTTGATCAAGCCCTCTTCTTTCGAGGCATAATAATCCTTGCGCAACAGACCCAGCACGGCCACATCATGATAGCGGCTGTCTTTATACACATGCTCCCGCAGCACACCTTCTTCCACAAAACCAAAACCCTTGTAGTAACTCAGGGCACTGACATTGGACACCAGCACTTCCCCATGCATCTTACGCAGATTCAAATGCTCAAAGCCATATTGCAGTATCAATAGCAATACCTGGGAACCCAGGCTGGCACTGCGTTTATCCGGGTTACTGATCAATACCCGGGCAATTTCCGCCTTGCGGTTCCGGTGGTCGATATGTACCAGGCCTGCGGTACCCAGCAGCGTATTTTCATGGGTGGTTACCGCAAAATTCATTTCCGCCTTATTGTTGCGCTGGCGGGTAAACCATTCCCGCTGATCGGCCAGGGAAAGAGGAACATATTCATGAAAGTAGCCATACACTTCCGGGTCACTACGCCATTGGGCCAGCATCGGCAAGTCATCTTCTTCGATGGCCCGCAGCCGCACATGTTTACTGCATAGCATGTCGCCATCCTCTCTCGTTGTTGGTTATGCCTGCTGCTCTTGACACCAGGTTTCCCAGATCGTCTGATAAGCCTGTTCCAACTCCCGGGTTACCTGCTGTGGGTTCATCAATGGTGAAGCCTTCAGGCGCGGCCGCAATTCCGCGCGCAATGATTGCAGGCGATCCGTATCGGCGGCCAGCTCCGTCGCCAGCCGAATGTAGCCGGCCTTATCGGTAGCCACCAGATCGCCAATGCCCACCGCAGTAAGAATACTGGCGCCATTGCGTGAAGTTACGGTTTCGCCCACCAGACTGATTACCGGAACCCCCATCCATAAGGCATGACAGGTTACCGTACCACCGGTGTATGGGAAACTGTCCAAATGAATATCCACTTCCTGATGCAACTTCAGGTACTCACTGAAGGGCTGGAAACCCAGCAGTCGAATACGATTGGCGTCCACCCCCAATTTGACCAATTGCGCGGTCATGGGCTTGATCTTGTGCTCCAGCCCCTGAGCCATCATCACCAGCCGTGAACCCGGCACCGCCTTGAGAATATCCGCCCAGGCCGCCATTACCTCCGGGGTGATTTTTGCCAGGCTGTTAAAGGAGCCAAAGGTGACATGACCTTGCTTCTCAAACGGGCAGGTACCCACTTCCGGGGAAGATTCCGGTGCCTGATAGCATCCCTGCACTGCCGGTAGACGCAGCAGTTTTTCGGTATGGTATTGATCCGCCTCACCGGGCGGCGTTGCAAATTCGTCGGTGATACGGTAATCCATGGCGCTCAAACCGGTGGTATTCAAATACCCCAGCCAGGTGGCTTGAATGGGTGCCGGTTTACGGGCAAACACCAGTAAGCGGTTCATGGCCGTGTGACCGCTGAGATCCACCAGGATATCGATTTGATCTGCACGGATTTGCTGGGCCACTTCATCATCACTGAGTGCGGCAATGTTCCGCCATTGATGGGCCTGGCCCTGCAGACGCCGGGTCACCGCATCCGTAGCCGAATGATTATAGTAACAATAGACTTCAAATTGCCCGGCATCATGATTCGCCAGTATGGGTTCAATGAAATAGGCTACCGAGTGATTGCGGAAATCCCCCGATACATAACCGATACGCAGGCGGCGCGTACCACACATATTGAAGTGCGGAGCCACCAAGGCACACAGCGGCGCTTCGTAATACTGGGCATAGCGTTTATGCTCGGCGAAGATCTGTTCCCGCGTGTATTCCGGATCATAGTTGAGGGCATATAGATAGTTACTGAAGGTATCCACCAGATCCGGCTGCAACTCCAGGGCCCGTCGGTAACTGGCCACCGCTTCCTGCAGCGCACCTTGCGCCAACAACGCATTGGCCAGGTTGTTATGAGCCTTGGCAAAATCAGGCTTGGCCGCCAGCGCTTGCCGTAAAAAGGTAACGGCTTCCTTTAATTGACCCGCATCTTTCAATGCATTACCCAGGTTGTTTGCCATTTCGGCATTACCGGGCTGCAGCGTCAGAGCCCGCCGAAAGCACTCCATGGCTTCCTTCAGTGCTCCATTGTTTTGTAACGCATTGCCAAGGTTATTCCAGATAGCCGCCACATTGGGATTGATTTCAAGGGACTTGCGGAAATACTCAATGGCTTCCTCCAGCCTACCCTGACGTGAGCGCATCTCTGCCATTCGACCATACACTTCCGCATAGCGCGGGCGTACGCCCAATGCCCGTTCATAGCATGCCATCGCCTGATCATCACGCCCCAGGCCATGCAGCGCATTACCCATGCCAAGATAGGCTTCCGCATAATCCGGCTTGAGCTTCAGTACATGCTCATAAACAGACAGTGCATCATCGTAGCGTACCGATTCCACCATTACATTGGCCATATTATTGAGCGCCACAAAATGTTGTGGCGCCATACTCAATACCTTTTGATATTGGCTGGCAGCATCTTCCAAGCGCCCCTGTGCCCGCAAGACATTGCCCAGGGTATTGTAATAATCAGGAATCTCCGGGCTTGCCGCGATGGCTTTCTGAATCGCAGTGACTGCGGCACGGTAATTTCCACCCTGGTATTCGATCACCCCGAGCAAATGCAGGCAGTTGGGCTCATTGGGGATGCTTTTCAATACCTGTTGACAGACTTTGGCGGATTTTTTCAGTTGCCCGGAATGATAATGGGAAATGGCTGCCTTGATTTGATCCGGTATGGCGTTATTGCTTTGATTTGGTCTATACATGGAGGCTGATCGTCATGATCCCGGTTATGGGGAATATTCAAACTATACCCGAATCCACCCCCCCCAAAAACCGGCAGGTGAAAATTAAAAAAGGGCTGACACTTGCGTGCCAACCCTCTTTTTGCCTTTTTAAAGTGTACTGCGCTTACACGCAGTTCACCTTAGCAAGCGGTTTGCCAATTAGGCAGACTTGCGGCGACGGGCTACGCCCACCAGACCCAGCAGGCCGGAACCGAACAGCCATACAGCGGCAGGAACCGGAATCGGAGCGGTACCAGTGTGCATAACACCTTCCAGACGCCACTTGGAGATGTTGCCATCATAAGAGGTGCCGGAGTTGGCGATAGTAGAGGTGAAGGTTACCACTACACCGTAGTCACCAGCGCCCAGGTCGGTGATTACAACGTTGTAACCCTGAGGGTTGGTCAGACCAGGGTTGTCCCCAGCAGCACCATCACCACAGACGGCACCGAAGGCACCAGGAGCGGCATCAGTACAGTTGGCCAGGGTATCCGGGGGCAGGCTGAAGTTAGCGGTACCCTGATAGATACCACCCCAGTCCAGAGCAGAGAACTGCAGAGCCTGGCCGTCACCAGCAGCGGCTGCTACGGTGTCGATGTCAGCAGACATGCTGCCGGTAACCAGTACGTCGAAGTCACCGCCGCCACCGAAGTTGAAACCGGTGGAGAATACGTCAGCACCAATAGCACCAGCGTCGAAAGCGATGTCGGCACAAGGAGCGCCACCACACATTTCGTCACCAGCACCGAAGGTGTTGCCGCTGTTGCCAGGTGGCAGGGTGTTGAAGTTGAAATCACTCTTCAGGCCATCGCCATCGAAATCAGTCAGGGTCCAGCTGGTTACTGCAGCAGCGTTGGCAGCAGCCACACCGAAGCCCAGAGCCAAACCTACCGCGCAAGATACGAGTTTTTTCTGATACATTATTTGACTTCCTCCAAAAAATTTAACGGTACACCACTTCTTCCTAGAAGACAGAGTAAACCTATATATGAGACGTGGTCTTATTTTACGTCTCAAGGCATCCTAGTCTTGCCCACTGAGTAAAGCAAACCCTATGCCAAGCCACTTCACTCCATATACAACAATAGCTTACATTTTTCGCATACCGGCATGATTTCATTCTGTAAGTAAATTCGACATTTTTTTTCCCTGCCCCGAAATACATATAATTCCGTATCCCAATGAATTATATGAATAATTTAAAAAAACCGTGGCAATTACCCAAAAGCGGTTCTTTTGTAAGGCAGCTCGACAAGTGTAGACGAGCCGGCGATTTTTTCCTGCAGGTGATCCGGCGCCTCGGACCTTATTCCATAGCAAGCAGGTAACTCATTGAAATAGTCCGCAAATAGTGCACGTGACGCCAAGTGATATCCCATCCTCAGTGAAGATCAGCTATTCCTGCCAACGGTAATGTGTATGGCCATCGCCCCTCCCTTGTCCTACCGGCAACGGGCGGAATCTTTTATATAGCTGATAATTAGAGAGATTTTGGCGCGCGCCGATTTAAGGGGGCTTTTTATACTGAATACCTTGCCTTACGCGGATCAACCATGACCTCTTCATTACGAACGAAATGAAGCAATCTCATTACGTTGGCATTGTGCGTGATGTGCTTCGGTAATCTGCCTGCCGTCTTATGGAGATTGCTTCACTGCGTTCGCAATGACGGTTGGTTTTTAGGGCGGTTGGTTTTTAGGGCGGTTGGTTTTGAGGGCGGTTGGCTTTGAGGGCGGTTGGCTTTGAGGGCGG
>CBDUNQ010000191.1:0-5092 GCA_965368625.1 uncultured Gammaproteobacteria bacterium | reverse complement strand
CCGGATCGGTGCCATACGTTGCTTCCTGGGCAGTAGTCAGCCCATCGCCATCTGCATCAGCCGCGGCGCAGGCACCCAGGGTTTCAAGATCAAATGGCGGTGCCTTGACGACCTTGTCCGCCCCCACATAAACAGTGACGTTTAATGGGGATTGCACATCGAAGCAAGCCTGTGTGCCCGAAGCATAGGTGAAATTGAAACCATCCTGATAAATGCTGCCCATTTTCAGGATGAAATCGATCACCGTGGGGTCCGTGGTGAAATCCAGGGTATCGGGAGCTTCGATACTGTAAGGCGTTACCGTGGTAAAGGCAGTATCTGCGCTTACCGTACCCTGATAGGTAGTGGTGCTGCCACCACCGGCTGTGTATCGGCTGAACCATTCCCCCGTTGCACAATCACGCCAGAGGAAGACCCCCGCCGTTACGCCAGTGTCATACACCGGTTCACCGCAGGCTGAAACCTCATCGTCCGTAATGGTGCCCGATGCGATATCCGCCCCTGGAGCAAGGGTCGCTCCACTGGGGTTACTCATTACCAGGTCAAACGATTCATCACCTTCACTCAGGGCATCATCCAGCAAGCTGACGGAAACGGTTTTGCTGGTTTCATTGTTATTGAAGGTTATCTGGGTAGTTGGAATGGCTACATAGTCCTGCCCACTGGTGGCAGAATCATCGGCGGTAGCAATGTCCACAGTGACGATACCATCCACCGGCGGATCCAGGCTGATGATGAAGTCCAGTGTGCCGACATTTTCCAGGGCGGAAGCCGGTGCTACGCTAAGTGCGGGCGGTGGAGCGGCACAAGCACCCAGGGTTGTGAGGTCAAAGGGCAGTGCCACCGGAGTACTCGCAGCACCCACAAAGGCCGTAGTAACCCCCGCCGGGGCATCCAGCCCAAAGCAGGCGGTGGCACCACCCGGCAAACTGAAGTCGAACCCATCTTCGTAAATTGTGCCCACGCGCAGCGAATAGCTAATGGTGCTGGGATCCGTGGTGTAATCCAGAATATCGTTGGTTTCCAGGCTGTAACCACTTACAGCGGTATAGGTGGCATTCGCCGCCACCGTACCGGTGTAAGTAGTCACCGTTCCTCCACCTACCGTCACCCGGGCGTACCATTGCCCCGAAGCACAATCACGCCAGAGGAACATTCCGGCATCATTTGCCGGATTATAGCTGGGGGCACCACAGGCGGAAATTTCATTGTCCTGAATGGTGCCGGTGGCTTGCCAATCTGTAGTGGAAAGGCTGGCGACGCCGGTGACATTACTGAGGGTCAGGGTCAGGGTTTCATCGCCTTCACTGAGGCTATCTTCCAGCAGTGGCACTGGCACAGACTTACTGCTCTCTCCGGTGGCAAAGGTCAGCGTGGTGGTAGCTACCGCGGTATAGTCATCTCCCGCCGTGGCCGTACCATCCGCAGTGACTACATCCACGGTAATATCCCCCGGACCCGGGTTAACCGCATCCAGACTGACGGTGAAATCCAGACTGGGCGCACTTTCCAGCGCCGATGCCGGTGCCACACTCACCACCGGGGGTGGTGTCGCACAGGCCCCCAGAGTGTTGAGGTCAAAGGGCAGTGTAACGGGAGTGAGCGCCTGACCCACAAAGGCCGTAGTCACACCCGCGGGGCTATCCACCCCAAAGCAGGCCGTACTGCCACCCGGCAGGCTGAAGTTGAAACCGTCTTCATAGATGGTGCCCACACGCAGGGAGAAACTGATGACACTGGGGTCGGTGGTAGAATCCAGCACATCGGAGCTTTCCAGGCTGTAGGGAGTAACTGCCACATAGGCCGCATCGGCCACAACCGTACCCACATAGGTGGTTACCGTACCACCCCCTACGGTTACCCGGCTAAACCACTCACCGGTGCTGCAGTCTCGCCACACAAAGACGCCGGCATCGGTAGAGGGGTTATAGACAGGGGCGCCACAGGGAGACACTTCATTATCCTGAATGGTACCGATGGCTTGCCCGGCGGTAGCGGAAATACTTGCATCCCCCGTGACATTACTCAGCGCCAGGGTCAGGGTTTCATCCCCTTCGCCCAGGCTGTCTTCCAGTATGGTCACCGATACCGGTTTACTACTCTCACCGGCGGCAAAGGTCAGGGTGGTGGTGGCCAGGGCCGTGTAATCGGCACCCGCAGTTGCGGTTCCATCGGCCGTGGCCACATCCACCGTAATATCCCCCGGACCGGGGTTGGCCGGATTCAGGCTGACCGTGAAATCCAGTGTGCCCGCATCTTCCAGGGCGGATACCGGTGCCACACTGAGTTCCGGGGGTGGCGCTGCACAGGCCCCCAGTGTCTCCAGGTCAAAGGGCAGACTGATGGGAGTCAGGTCAGGGCCTACAAAGGCCGTGGTCACACCCGCAGGACTATCCACACCAAAGCAAGCCGTAGCACCGCCCGGTAGACTGAAGTCGAAACCATCTTCATAAATGGTGCCCATCTTGAGGGCGTAACTGATCACCATGGGGTCCGTGGTGAAGTCCAGTACATCGGCGCTTTCCAGGCTGTACGGGGATACCGACAGATAAGAGGCATCGGCAACCACGGTACCCGTGTAGGTGGTCACACTGCCGCCACCCACCGTGTATCGGGCAAACCACTGACCGCTGGCACAATCACGCCACAGGAACACACCGGCATCGGTGCTCGGACTATAGGCAGGCGCACCACAGGGTGAAATTTCATCGTCCTGTATGGTACCCGTGGCCTGCCCTGCCGAAGCGGAGATACTGGCGGCACCGGTGGCATTACTCAGACTAAGGGTCAGGGTTTCATCACCCTCACCCACGCTGTCATCCAGAATGGTCACGGACACCGGTTTGCTGGCTTCACCGGCGGCAAAGGTCAGGGTGGTGGTAGCCAGGGCGGTGTAATCAACGCCTGCCGTGGCGGTACCATCGGCCGTGGCCACATCCACGGTGATATCGCCCGGGCCCGGATTGGCGGGATTCAAACTGACCGTGAAGTCCAGGGTGCCGGCATTCTCAAGAGCAGCCACCGGGGCCACACTGAGTTCCGAGGGTAAACCGGAGCAGGCGCCGAGGGTTTCCAAATCCACCGGAGCACTATGGAGAACCTTGCTGACACCTACATACAAGGGCGTAGCCACTGGTGACATGATGTCGAAACACACCTGGGAACCGCCAGGATAGACGAAGCTGAAGCCATCATCCCACTGGTTGCCTACCTTCAGGGTGTAATCGATAATCTTGGGATCGGTGGTGTAATCCAGGATATCCGAGGTTTCCACACTGCGGGGAGTGACCGATACAAAATCATTGGTGGAAGTCACGCGCCCCACATAGGTGACATTGCCACCACCGGCGGTACTCTTCATGGTCCATTCACCGGTGCTGCAATCACGCCAGAGGAAGACGCCCGCCTCCGTGGCGGCATCGATCACCGGCTCACCACAGGGAGAAACTTCATCATCCTCAATGGTGCCTTGTGCGGATGCGGCCGTCAGCGACAGTACCGCATTCACCGGATTACTGAGGGTCAGCGTAAAGGTTTCATCCCCTTCCGCCAGGGCATCATCCAGCAACGGTATGGAAACGGTCTTGGTGGTCTCATTGGGTGCGAAACTCAATGTCGTCAGACCGGTACCGGTATAGTCCACTCCATCGGTGGCTGTACCATCGCCAGTGACCACATCCACGGTCACCGTGGCCGCATCATTGGCCGGGCTCAGGGTAACGGTGAAATCCAACTGCCCGGTATTCTCCAGTGCCGTTACCGGTTCCACGCTCAGGGTGGAGAGTGTACCCATGCAGGGACCCTGGGTTTCCAGGTCAAAAGGTTGGGTCATGGGGGCACGCAGAGGCCCGTAATACACTTGCGCATTGGCCGGCAAATCCACTGCCAGACAGGTATTGGCACCTGCCTCCGGGGTGAAATTCACGCCATCATTACCACCACCCGAAGTGGTGAAGTCATACACAATCTGTAACGGATTGGTGGTGTAATCCAGGCTGTCATTGGTATTGAGGCCAACGCCCACCACACCGGTGTACGCCGCCGTTGAGGTGATGGTACCCACGTAGTTGATGGTATTACCGCCGGCCAGGGTTTTCATGCGCCACTCACCGGTGGGGCAATCCTTCCAGATAAAGACGCCGGTATCCACAGCACCGTTATAATCGGGTGCGCCACAGGGATAGGCCGGTGCCTGACCGGGAATGACTTCCGCAACACCGCCGCCTTCGGTGATGCGGTAGATTTTATCCGCCGCCATGCCCGCATGAGTTTCCACCGTACCACTGGGCCATTCCACCGTGAGGTCCACGGTGGTGGAGGTTCCCAGACCAAAGTGGCTGCGGGTATGGTCTTGTGACCAGCGATGATAGCCGCCATTCATCACCCGCAATTGAGTGACGCCATTGGCCGTAGCCTTGATGCGTGCACCCATGGCGTCACGATCCGTTGTGGTACCCACCAGGTCCACATGGACCCAGTGGTTGCCATTACCCTGGTTTTGGAAGAGCTTGTTCTGGCCACCCAGGTCCAGCGGACGCAGGTTAAAGCCATTGGTGACAAATAGATCCAGGAAGCCATCAAGATTGTAATCGGCACTCACCACGGTATCACCGGTACCTGCGCCACTGCCCACGGCAATACCAATGGGACCTTCCGCACCACCGGCACCGGGTACAGATATAAAGGTACCGTCGCCCTGGTTTTCATACAGGATATTGGCAATATTACTGGCGCCGGTACGACATACCAGGTACAGATCCACATCCATGTCATTATCAAAATCGCCCGGGGTGGCACTTACGCATTGAATCTCAGCATCCAGTCCGGCAGCTACGGTTTCATTGGTATACCCTGTGCTGTAATTCATCATCAGGGTGGGAACCGCTTCATGGTCACTGCCCCACAAGCCGGTACTTTTCAGGTCACTGATGGGAGCCGTGCTATCCACCAGGAAATAGGTTTCACTGAAAATGCCACCGGTTTCGTGAATCAGTGTCCAGCGGTTGGTGGCTGGATCGTAGCCGATATCAATGACGGGCAAATCTGCCGTGGCTGCCTGGGGTGGCATGCCGATAATGGAAACATCACTGGG
>CBDUNQ010000190.1:0-5127 GCA_965368625.1 uncultured Gammaproteobacteria bacterium | reverse complement strand
GTCCTCGTACTCAACCAGCGAATGCACCAGCGATTGCGGATGCAATACCACTTGAATACGGTCTGCACCCAGCCCGAACAACCAGCCGGCCTCGATCACTTCCAGCCCCTTGTTCATCATGGTGGCGGAATCCACGGAAATTTTGCGTCCCATGTCCCAATTGGGGTGGTCACAAGCCTGTTCCGGTGTGACTCCGGACAATTGTTCCAGCGGCAGGTTGCGGAATGGCCCACCCGAAGCGGTCAGCAGGATGCGTTCCACGCTCCCCGGAGCCTGACCTGTGGTAAATGCCGGCGGCATACACTGGTAAATGGCATTGTGTTCACTGTCAATGGGAAGCAGTACGGCGCCACTGGTGCGGATTTCATTCAGGCCACCGGACATGACCAGCGCCTCTTTGTTGGCGAGCAATACCCGCTTTCCTTTGCGTGCCGCTTCCAGGGTCGGCAATAAACCCGCCGCCCCTACGATGGCCGCCATCACGGCATCCACTTCCGGCATCCCCGCCACCTGTACCAACCCATCCACTCCGCAAAGCACTTGTATTTCCGCTGCCTGGCTCTGCAGCTTTTCCTGTAATTGCTGGGCCGCACCGGCATCGGCCATAACCGCGTAGGCCGGGCGGTATTCAAGACATTGTTGCGCCAGTCCTTCCACATCGCGATTTGCAGTCAAGGCATGGATACGGTAGCGCTGGGGATGGCGGGCTACCACATCCAGGGTGCTGACACCAATGGACCCTGTGGAACCGAGAATGGTTAACCCCATGGGTGTCGGCTGCGACATCATAAACCCGTCCAGGTAAGGCCCAGGGCAAATACCGGGGCAGCCGCCGTGAGGCTGTCCACCCGATCCAGTACACCACCATGGCCGGGAAACAGGGTACCGCTGTCTTTGATGCCACGCTGCCGCTTCATCAGACTTTCCAGTAGATCCCCTTCAATGGAAAACAAAATGGTCACCAGACACAACAGCAGGAAACTGATCATTTCCTGTAGCGAACCCTGCATCCACCAAGCCCCCAGTAGTGACAGCATGGCACAGGCGATCAAGGCCCCATAGACGCCTTCCCAGGTCTTTCCGGGACTTACTCTGGGGGCCAGCTTGGTGCGCCCCCAGCGCCGGCCAGAAAAATAGGCGCCACTGTCCGCCACCCAGATCAGCACCATGAGAAATAAAACCGTTTGCGGACCGATGGCCGGCCGGCTGTGCAACAACACCAGGCCCAGCCACGCCGGTACCAGGACCAGTATACCCACCAGCATTTTAAGCCTTTGAATGCCGGGATTGGCATCGCGGCCAAATTCCGGGCGGGCAATCCAGAGCAGATAAACCACCCAGCCGGCAAAAGCCAGGATAAGCAAGCCTTGCGCAACGGTGCTGGTATGCAGCCACCACATGCCAAGCAGGCATGCCGCAACCACCCCAACATAGGCAACCCGGCCAGCCCGGCTGCGCAGGGCAAGAAAATTACTCCATTCCCAGGCTCCTAGCAGCACCAGCAGGGCCAGCAGGGCGGCAAAGCTTGCCGTGGGAAGTTTCAGCACCGCAAATACCACCAGAGGAATCAGGATCAGCGCGGTGAGAATACGTTGTTTAAGCACCCTTCAACTGCTCCACTTGCTCTCCAGTGCGGCCAAAACGCCGTTGCCTGCCGGCAAAGGAAGCCAGCGCCTCCTCAAAGGCTTGGGTATGAAAATCCGGCCACAGGGTATCGGTGAAATACAATTCGGTGTACGCCAGTTGCCATAGCAGGAAATTACTGATCCGCTGCTCACCACCGGTACGGATGAAAAGGTCCGGCTCGGGAATGTCCGCCAGGGACAACTCAGCACTCATCATTTCCTCGTTGATTTGCTCACTGGACAGGGTGCCCTGAGCCACCCGCTCCGCCAATCGTTGTGCTGCCTGACTGATATCCCAGCGTCCACCGTAGTTGGCGGCGACACTCAGGATCAGATCGCGATTTTCTTTGGTCTGGGATTCAGCGGCATTCATCAATTCCTGGAGTTTTTCCGGAAACGCACTGCGATCTCCAATGAAGCGCAACTGTACGCCATTGCGGTCCAGTCGATTGATTTCTTTTTTCAGGGTATGCAGAAACAGCTCCATGAGCAGGCCCACTTCCTTTTGCGGGCGGCGCCAGTTTTCACTACTGAAGGCAAACAAAGTAAGGGCCTGTATTCCCTTGCTCTTGCAGGCTTCCACAATGCGTCGCACCGACTTCACCCCTTCCCGGTGTCCTGCATGCCGGGGCAGATGTTTCTGCCGCGCCCAGCGACCATTGCCATCCATGATGATGGCTACATGACGAGGAATTTGGCCCTGTAACAGGCTTTCATCCGGGTTGCTGGGTAATTGAGTCATAACCTCAGATATGCCGTGGATCAGATTTCCAGCAGCTCAGCCTCCTTGGCCTCCAACAGCTTATCCACCTCGGCAACATGCTTGTCGGTGAGTTTCTGGATTTCATCCTGACCACGCCGCTCCTCATCTTCAGATATTTCCTTTTCCTTCAGCAATTCCTTCAGATCACTGTTGGCATCGCGTCGAATATTGCGAATGGCCACCCTGGAACCTTCCATTTCCTGGCGTACCACGCGGATCAGATCCTTGCGCCGCTCTTCGGTCAGTGGTGGCAGGGGTATGCGAATGGTGGTCCCGGCGGTATTGGGATTGAGACCCAGGTCGGAGGTCATAATGGCTTTTTCAATCACTTTGACCATACTGCTTTCCCAGGGGGTGATGCTCAACGTACGCGCATCTTCCACGGAGACATTGGCCACCTGGCTCATGGGCACCTGGCTGCCGTAGTATTCCACGGTCACATGATCCAACAGGCTTGGATGGGCACGCCCGGTACGGATCTTGCTCAACTCATTCTTTGCCGCCTCAATACTCTTGCCCATGCGCTCCTGCGCATCCTTTTTTATATCTTCAATCATTGCAGTTGTTCCCTTTCCACCAGTGTACCCACCGCTTCGCCATCAATTACCCGATTCAGGTTCCCGGCCTGGTGCATATTGAAAACGCGTACCGGCAGATTCTGGTCGCGGCACAGTACCAGGGCCGTGGTATCCATCACGGCCAGCTTACGCTCAATGGCTTCATCAAAGGTGATATGGTCAAAGCGGGTTGCCTTGGGGTCACGCATGGGGTCAGCGGTATAGACCCCGTCCACCTTGGTGGCCTTGAGCATCAGGTCGGCGCCGATTTCCACCGCCCGCAGGCTGGCTGCAGAATCGGTTGTAAAGAAGGGGTTACCAGTGCCAGCAGCAAAAATCACCACTTCACCGGCATCCAGACACTCCACGGCACGGCGCTTGACGAAGCTTTCGCACACTTGTTCCATGGCCAGCGCCGACATGACCCGGGATGCCGTACCCATGCCCTGCAACACATCCTGCATGGCCAGGGCATTCATCACCGTGGCCAGCATGCCCATGTGATCACCGGTGACCCGATCCATGCCACCGGCAGCCAGCCCCGCGCCGCGAAAGATATTTCCGCCACCGATCACCAGCCCCACCTGCACTCCACGTTGCACCACAGCCGTGATGTCTTCTGCCATGGCACGGATCACGGTCGGATCGATACCGAAATCTCCGTCACCCATCAGTGCTTCACCACTGAGTTTCAGCAGGATTCGCTTGTACGCCAGTTTTTCCTTGGTCATATGATATTTTTCAATAGGTTATTGAGCATGTCTAATGTATAACTTCAATATTAACCGACACTAGTGGACATTGTCACCCTTTTTGCCTGCCAGTGCCATGCGCAAAATGGGGCCGCATTGCGACCCCATGGATTTGACGTAAGAGTATCGACTGCCACTCGAACCCTTCACAGCAGTGGATTTAGCTGCCTTTGACCTGCGCCATTACTTCTTCAGCAAAATTTTCCTGCTTTTTCTCGATGCCTTCACCCAGCTCAAGGCGTTCGAACCGCACCACCTGAGCACCGGCCTTCTGCAACAGCTTGCCAACGGTCTGATCAGGGTCTTTCACGAAGGCCTGACCCACCAGGGTGATTTCCGCCAGATACTTACGCATCCGGCCATCAATCATCTTGTCGATGATTTCCTGCGGCTTGCCACTTTCCCGAGCCTGAGATACGAAGATGTCACGCTCCTTGTCCAGCAAGTCCTGGGGAACCTGTTTTTCATCTACACAAACGGGATTGGTAGCCGCCACATGCATGGCGATGTCACGGGCCAGTTCATCATCACCACCCTTAAGCTCCACCAGTACACCGATACGGCCGCCATGCAGATAGTGACTGAGGTTACCCTCGCTGGCATCCACCGCCACGAAACGGCGCACGGCAATATTTTCACCAATGGTACCAACCATGGCTTTGCGGGTATCTTCAATGCTCTGCCCGCCATCCTCTATGGGCATGGCCACCAGGGCCGCCACGTCGGTGGGCTTATCCTTCAATACCCGTTTTGCCACGTTGCTGGCAAAATCCTGGAATTCTTCCTTCTTGGCAACGAAATCGGTTTCACTGTTTACTTCCACCAATACACCGCGCTTGGCATCACTACTCAGCTCGATCATGATGATCCCTTCCGAAGCCACGCGACCCGCCTTCTTGTCGGCCTTGGCGGCTCCGGATTTACGCAGCAATTCCACCGCGGCTTCCATGTCTCCACCGGCTTCCACCAGGGCGGATTTACATTCCATCATGCCCGAGCCGGTACGTTCGCGCAGTTCTTTCACCTGCGCTGCTGTAATCGCCATATTCTTTTCCTCTTTACGAATTCGTCAAATGTGGTCTGCGACCGCGATCAGTTCTTGGCAACGCGGGGCTTACCTTCCGCATCCAGCTCAACGAATTCATCGCCTTCACTGCTTGCGGTATGCGCCAGGCTGTTACGCCCTTCGGTTACGGCATCGGCAGCACCGCGCACGTACAGTTGTACGGCGCGAATCGCATCATCATTGCCGGGAATCACATAATCGATGTTTTCCGGTGAATTGTTGGTATCCACCACGCCAACCACGGGAATGCCCAGTTTACGGGCTTCCTTGACGGCAATTTTTTCGTGCCCGGTATCAACCACAAACATGGCGTCGGGCAAGCGATTCATGTCCTTGATGCCACCCAGACTGCGCTCCAGCTTAT
>CBDUNQ010000189.1:0-5147 GCA_965368625.1 uncultured Gammaproteobacteria bacterium | reverse complement strand
CGCCGATGTAGGTCAACGTCTGGATCGTGACCTGGACAATGACGCTTCGCGCACCGGCACCGTGTACTGCACTTCCGGCAATTGCGCCGGTGGTAACTACCCGGCCGCAGGGGGCACAGTATCGGTTGCCGTCATGCTGTAATACACTGCACCTGGCAGTGACTGGAAGGCTCGCCCATGGCGGGCCTTCGTCGTTTTACCGGAGCGACACAGTCAATCCCTTGAAAGCCGCCAGGGACCTGAAAACACTGGCCCATCTATTCTCCCACTTCCACCCGATCCACGCTCTGGTAGCCCCGGGGCAACTTGTGACCACGCTTGCCACGCTCGCCCAGGTATTCCTCCAGTTCCGCCGGCTTCATGGTCTTATGCTTTTTCCCGGCATGGACGGTCAGTTTCGCATCCTGGGGCAGGCATTGGATGGCGACCACGTAGTCTTCCCGCGCCTTCAACTTGGCGGAAGGAATACCAATGATTTTATTACCCTTGCCACGACTCATCTGTGGAATATCCGCCAGGTCGGTAACCAGTAAGTGGCCGTCACGGGTAATGGCGGCCACACGATCCGAATCCAGGTCCTGTATCCGTGTGGGTGGCAACACCCGGGCACCCTTGGGAACGGTCAACAATGTTTTACCTGCCTTGTTGCGACTCTGCATATCCCCCAGGCGGGTTACAAAGCCATAGCCGGCATCACTGGCAATGAGGAAGCGTTCCTCGGCATCACCGGACATGACACCCACAAAACTTGCGCCATCCGGCGGATTCAGCCTGCCTGTAAGCGGCTCACCCTGACCGCGAGCCGAAGGCAGACTATGGGCGGGCAGACTGTACACGCGGCCGGTGGAATCCAGGAACAGGGCTTGCTGGTTACTGCGACAACGCGTGTCCTGCAAAAAACCATCACCGGATTTGTAATTCAATGCGGCGGAATCCACTTCATGGCCCTTGGCGGCCCGTACCCAGCCTTTTTGTGATAGCACCACGGTTACCGCTTCACTGGGAATCAATGAGGTTTCATCCATGGCCTGGGCAGCAGCCCGCACCATGATGGGAGAGCGTCGCTCATCACCAAAGGCTTCTGCATCGGCCGCCAGTTCCTTGCGGATAAGGGTGCGCAAACGGGTACGTGAACCCAGGATTTTTTCCAGCTCCGCACGCTCCTTATCCAGGGCATCCTGTTCACCCCGAATCTTCATTTCCTCCAGCCTGGCCAGTTGCCGCAACTTGGTATCCAGTACATAGTCGGTCTGAATTTCCGACAGGGCAAAGCGCTGCATCAACACCGGCTTGGGTTCATCTTCCGCACGAATGATGCGTATCACTTCATCCAGGTTGAGAAATGCAATCAGCAAGCCTTCCAACAGATGCAAACGATCCAGTACCTTGCGCAAGCGGTATTCCAGACGCCGGGTCACTGTCTGGGTACGGAACTCCAGCCACTCCTGCAGCAGGCTGCGCAAGTCCTTCACCTGGGGTCGGCCATCGAGCCCGATGATATTCATATTGATCCGGTAGCTGCGTTCCAGATCCGTGGTGGCAAACAGATGCAGCATCAGAGCATCGGTATCGATTCGGTTGGAACGCGGCACGATAACCAGACGGGTGGGGTTTTCATGGTCCGATTCATCGCGCAAATCCTCTACCATGGGCAGCTTTTTGTTCTGCATCTGGGAGGCAATCTGTTCCAGTACCTTGGAGCCGGATACCTGGTAGGGCAAGGCGGTGATTACAATATCGCCTTCCTCTTTTTCAAACCGGGCACGCATGCGCACACTGCCGGATCCGCTTTCATAGGCTTGTAACAACTCCGACCGTGGTGTGATGATTTCCGCGTCGGTAGGAAAGTCAGGTCCCTGGATATGTTCACAGAGTTCGGCAATCGTGGTCTTGGGTTGCTCCAGCAGGCGAATGGCGGCACTGGTGACTTCCCTGACATTGTGTGGCGGAATATCCGTGGCCATGCCCACGGCAATACCGGTGGCACCATTGAGCAATACCGTAGGCAGACGCGCCGGTAATAACAGGGGTTCATCCAGGGTGCCATCAAAGTTAGGCCCCCAATCCACCGTCCCCTGCCCCAATTCCGCCAGCAGGACTTCGGAAAAGGCGGCCAGGCGCGCCTCGGTATAACGCATGGCCGCAAATGACTTGGGGTCATCGGGCGAACCCCAGTTGCCCTGACCATCCACCAGTGGGTAACGATAGGCAAAGGCTTGGGCCATATGCACCATGGCTTCATAGCAGGCAGAGTCTCCATGGGGATGGAATTTACCCAGCACATCCCCCACCGTACGCGCCGACTTCTTGTATTTGGCCCGCGCCGACAGACCCAACTCTGACATGGCATAGACAATCCGCCGCTGTACCGGCTTCAAGCCGTCACCGATGTGCGGCAATGCCCGGTCCAGAATGACGTACATGGAATAATCCAGGTAGGCCTTTTCCGTGAAACTGCGGAGTGGCAACTGCTCCACGCCTTCATAATTCATTTCTGTGGTGTCCATGGATACCTGCTTTATCGAGGGGATATCAGTGGGTCAATAGGGCGCGATTATACGGGGGAATGAGGCGCACGGAAAACCGCGAATGGCCGGGGTTTCGATTTGAGCCGCATCGATGCTCAGGCGACGACTCCGGGACCTTCAGGTATGACAAGAAAAGCACAGTTGGGAGCCCTGCCCAATCGCAGCACCATGGCTGCCCGATTTCCACAGGGTTTCAATGGGTGCTGAGGCAACGGCCCATGCAGACCCTGCTAGTGGAGATCAGCCAGGTCAGGCGGAGGCTTCCTGCTCTGCCGGATCGGTTTGCGGCTTGGCCTGTGACCGCCAGGGTCGGGCAATATCCTCGGTAAGATCAATCATTTCCCCATACCCCATGACGGAACGTAATTGTTCTGTGAGTTTCAAGCCCCGATGGCGTGCCTGGGTCATGATCGGATCCAGCAATTTCTCAAATTGTTTTTTCGGTAACTCCTGGGTGAAGCTACCCACGATTTTCACGAAGCGGTATTCTTCATGCTCCAGGGCCTTGGTGATATAGGCACCTTTGGCCGCATCACTCTGCAGCTCCAATTCGGAAGACCAGCGCAAAATCCAGTCTCCGCTGGCTTCGTCCTTTTCCTTGTAAAAATACATTTCCAGCTCGCAAGGGGAACTTCGGCCCTCCTGGTTTGCCGATTGGCGCTGAATCGTAGTGATGGCATCACGCAGTGCCAAGACCAGACGTGGATCGCCAATGGGATAAAACTCATATTCCCCGTCCGCCGCCTGAAAAAACCGGGCGAGCTTATTGGAAGATCGCGGAATGGCCACACGCTGCACTACCGTAACCCCGGCTTCATTACGGCCAATGAAAAAGGGCAGGCTACCCATATTCATGGCCACCAGGCCTTCATAGATGCGCGAAGCGGTGGCTGTCCAGATATCTCCGGCATCGATACTCAGCTTCGACTGGTTCTTGGCAATGAGTTCCACAAAGAATTTGCTTAAACCTTCCTGGGAGCGACCGATGATGCGCTCCAGCATCAACAACCCCTTTTTGGTTTCGTTTTTAACCACCCGATACGGTATATCCATCAGGTTGGTATCCGATTTTTTCTTTTGCAGGTTGATTAAGCCGATGCGCAATTCCTGGCCCTGTTCCAGTTCACAGGGTTTCTTCAATTGCACGCATATACCACGCGTGGAAATATCCCGCGTGGTACCTTCCAATGCCTGCTTGCCGTGGACAACATTGACCGCTGTCTCCACCAGGTAACGATCTTCACGGCGCCGCTCCACATAACCGAAACGAATCACCAGCGGATTGGGAAGGGACAATTCACCATGAGGCTCATCCCTTTCGGCAGGGGCTTCTCCCAGTATGTGTTCGCGCCCCATCACCCAACAGCGCATACCCTGAACGTCACCGGCAAGGGTATCGCGGCCACGAATGCGCATGTCATCCCGAATCTGCTGGGAAACATCCACCAGCATGCCGGAATACAGTAGCTCTTTAAGGCGCTTGCGCAGACTCATGGCGTCTTCCGCGGATTTATAGGAAAGCCTTTCGAGGAAATACTCCGCCTTGCGCTCATCCAGCCGCTGCGCCAGCTCGCTTTCCACCTGTATGCGCAGAATCATATGCTCCTGGAAACGCATGGCATGCTGCAAAAAGCGCTCGAATTCCTCTTCCGTTTCGAAGTCACATTCCGCCGCCGAGTGGATATGATAGTGCTCATCACCATATGTATCGCGGTATAGGGCCATGAGCATTCCACCGCGCTCGCGTATGGCCAGCAGACGATGCTCCAGTTGCAGGCAACTGAAGTCATAGCAATCCACATCGGTATTGAAAAACTGCATCAGGGGCAGATTGCCATCGGTAAGCGCCACACCATACAGGCTTGGCTGTTGCTCAACCTGATTTACAAAAAATGGAATCTGGGTAAGGCTCTCGGTATACACCCGTTCGTAGAACAGGGTCATGGCTGAAATGTAGTCATCTTCCACATCCAGCTTGTATTTACGTTCATAGCGTTCCACCAGACTGGCAATCAGCCGGGAAAAACCCGATGGCGCCTTGGTATCCAGTCGCCGTAAACCCAACAGGGTTTCCCCTTCACGCGGGGTTACGCTTGCCACACTATAGCGGACATCCTTCACATCGGCGCCCGCGGCGCGGGCTTCCAGACCCACGAAGTGCGCCCGCAGTTCATGCCCGCGGCTGAAGGGGCACGGCCCCTTTACCACTACCTGTACTCCGCCCACGGAAATATCCCGGGTAGTGGCGCGTACCGCACCCGCCTTGCCTACCAGTTGGACACCGGTGGCATATTGCAGACGCCCTTCCTGGCGCTGGCGGTAATAGCCAAAGGGAACGACTTCCGGGTTGTAAAAGGTAACCGTGGTTTGCAACAAGCCTTCACTGCTGGTGGATGCCTGCTCCTGTTCATAGCGTTGCTGACGGCGTTTCTGGCTTTCCTGTTTAGTGCGCAGACTGGCCTCTTCCGCCTCACGCATGGCTTGAATCGTATGGGGCCCGAAGATAATGGCTTCAAAGGTACCGATGGTATACACACCACGGTTGTCTTCCAGGCCTTTTTTGAACATGCCGTAGGAGATGTCATCCATGAAGTGAACGCGGTCATTGAATACATAACG
>CBDUNQ010000188.1:0-5172 GCA_965368625.1 uncultured Gammaproteobacteria bacterium | reverse complement strand
CTCATTACTCATTACTCATTACTCATTACTCATTACTCATTACTCATTACTCATTTACGGATGGCAACACCCCGTGGCGACGCCAGTTTTCGTAATCCTCTAGAATTTCATCATGATCAAAGACCAGAGGCGGTAAGGTTTGCAGGGAAAACAGGGCCAGATTCCGGGCATCGTCCCGGGCACAGGGTTCCCCCTGGGCATGGGCAATGTACACGGCACTCACCGTATGCATTCGATCATCGCGGCGCGGGTCGGAATAACAGCCCAGCAGGCACTGCAATTCCACCTTCAATGAGGTTTCCTCCAGTGCCTCGCGACAGGCGGCGGCTTCCAGGGTTTCCCCTACATCCACAAATCCGCCCGGTAAGGCCCAGCCCAGGGGTGAATAACGCCGTTCAATCAGCACAATGGGGCGTTCGGGACGATCACGCATCTCGATAATGATATCCACGGGAAGCAAAGGGGTGACAGGTTTGGTCATGTGCATGGGTCTGGGTTGCGCGGTAATGTAACGTGGGTTCGCCGGTAGCCGATCAACCGTCCATCTCAGGTGCCTTTGCCGCTTTTCATGCGTAATAACTGGCGTCTGGATTTTTTGTCGGGCCGGTGTTCCGGGTGCGGCCCGCTGGCAGCATACAGCCGGCGATCTTCCTGATATCTTGTGCGTGCGGTAATACTATCGAGGGTTTCGCGGTACAGGGTTTGTGCCACGCTGGCGGAACCACGCCTATCCGCGATACCTTCTATCACTACGGTAAAGGATTCCCTGCCCTTTTGTATTTCCAGGGTATCACCGATCTGTATTGGTCGCGCCGGTTTGACGCGCTGCCCGTTTACATGAACCCGCCCACCCTGAATGGCTTCCGTTGCCTGACCACGCGTTTTGAAAAAACGCGCCGCCCACAGCCATTTATCCACGCGCACTCGCGCTTCAGTAGACGCTTTCATGGGGTGGGAGTCTGGGTAACCCTTTGCGCCAGCGCAAGCAATTCTGCCAACGGGACGGCACCATCGAGCCGCTCTTCGCCCATGAAAAAGGTTGGTGTGGCACGCACCCCCAATTCCTCCGCTGCGCGGCGATTCTGCAATAAGCGCTGCTCATGGCGGGGCTCGGACCAGGCCTCAAGGGTCTGGGCTTCACTCAAGCCGGCAAGACCCGCCAATCGTTGCAGCTCAGCGGGATCACCGATATTACGTCCTTCGCAAAAAAAAGCCTCAAAGATCGAACGATGCAATGTATAGAATACTTCCGATCCGGCGGCGTTGGCTGATTCCGCTAACAGCAATGCACGATGTGAATTGGTGGTAAAGGAATGACGGGCCAGGCTGAGCCCCTCTGCATCGGCCATTTGCGTAAGGCTTTCCATCATGCGTTTCCAGGTTTCCGGTTCATAGCCCAACGCTGTCACTGCCTCTCCCTGTTCAGAGGTTTCCGGATGAATTTCAAGAAAGCACCAATTGATTTTCACGTCATAGTGGGCGCGCAACTGTTCCAGGCGCACGTCGCCTATGTAACAGAATGGGCAGATGTAATCGGAAAACACCGTTACCAGTAATCGGGGCTTTTCCGTAACATCCATAGAGATCCACTCATATCATGCGGTGGGAAGCCGGCATGGCTTCCCACCGGGGGTTTCCGGCTTACTGCGACAGGGTCAGCAACAACTCATTCAGGCGACGCACAAAGTCCGTGGGGTTTTCCAGCTGCCCACCCTCGCTGAGCATGGCCTGATCAAAGAGTACATGACTCCAATCGGTAAAACGACTCTCCTGGGTTTCATCCTTGAGCCGTTGCACCAGCGCATGCTCCGGATTGATCTCCAGAATCGGCTTGCTGACGGGGATATCATGTCCCGCCTGCTGCATGATTTTCTGCATATGCATGGCCATATCCTGATGTTCGAGCACGATACAGGCCGGAGAACTGGTGAGACGATGACTGATACGCACTTCCTTGACCCGCTCGCCCAGGGCACTGGTCATACGCTCCAGCACTTCCTTGTAGCTGTCAGCGGCTTCTTCTGCCTGCTTCTTTTCACTGGCATCTTCCAGCTCACCCAGATCCAGGTCACCTTTGGCGATGGATACCAGGGGTTTGCCATCGAACTCACTGAGGTGAGAAATCATCCAGTCATCCACTCGATCACTGAGCAATAGCACTTCTATTCCGTGTTTACGGAACACTTCGAGATGAGGGCTGCTTTTTGCCGCACTGAAACTATCCGCCGTTACGTAATAGATCTTATCCTGCTTTTCCTTCATGCGGCCGACATAGTCTTGCAATGAGGTGGTCTGCTTCTCCTGATCATCATGGGTACTGGCGAAACGCAGCAAGCCTGCGATTCGTTCACGGTTGCCATAATCCTCACCCGGACCTTCTTTGAGCACACGACCGAATTGCTCCCAAAAGGCCTGGTATTTCTCGGGCTCATCCTTGGCGAGGCTTTCCATCATACCCAGCACTTTTTTGACGGAAGCAGCACGAATGGTATCGATCACCTTATTGTGTTGCAGAATTTCCCGCGACACATTCAAGGGCAAATCATCCGAGTCCACCACACCACGAATAAAGCGCAGGTACTGGGGCATCAATTGCTCGGCATCATCCATGATGAACACCCGGCGTACATATAATTTTATGCCGTGACGGCGCTCCCGATCCCATAGATCAAAGGGCGCACGTTTGGGTATGTAAAACAGAGTGGTGTATTCCTGGGTGCCCTCTACATGGTTATGGGTCCAGCTCAGTGGCTCATCAAAATCATGCCCCACATGCTTGTAGAATTCCTTGTATTCTTCATCACTGATTTCCCGCTTGGGACGAGCCCACAGAGCTGACGCCTTGTTGACCGTTTCGTATTCGTCTTCCTTACCCTCTTCCTGGGATTTCATCTGTATGGGCAGGGAAATGTGATCGGAGTATTTGCTGATGATGGAGCGAATCCGGTAGGGCTCCAAAAATTCGTCTTCCCCCTCACGCAGATGCAGGGTGACCGACGTGCCGCGTTCGGCCTTTTCCACGGTTTCCAGACTGAAACTGCCTTCCCCCTCGGAAACCCAGCATACACCGTGCTCCGCACCCAATCCGGCACGACGGGTGGTGAGCGTAACCTTGTCTGCCACGATAAATGCCGAATAGAAACCTACGCCAAACTGGCCAATGAGCTTACTGTCCTTGGACTGATCACCCGTCAGGGACTCAAAAAACTGGCGGGTACCCGATTTGGCGATGGTACCGATATTGTCCACCACTTCCTGGCGCGTCATGCCTATCCCCTTATCGTGCAGGGTGATGGTGCGCGCTTCCTTATCCACATCAACACGGATCTCCGAGCCCTGATCACCCTCGTACAGGGCATCGTCACTCAAGGCTTCGAAGCGCAGCTTGTCACAGGCATCGGAGGCATTGGAAATCAGTTCGCGGAGAAAGATCTCTTTATTGGAGTACAGGGAGTGAATCATCAGCTTGAGCAGCTGGCGCACTTCGGTTTGAAATTCGAGGGTTTCCTTATGGGCTTCGATGGTCATATTTCGTCTCTCATCCAGTACAGGTAGAACGGTTCTCAACTACCACCATATGGGGGCGGGATGGAGTAATTTCAAGCGTACGCTGTCCGGGCCTCTCCACTGTCCAGGACCATGACGAGATATTCGGGAAATCAGGGGGAAAGCGCAGACACCATCAGCAGGTGAGAGGGGGGGTCACAAGGCAATGGCGAGGCCGTCTTGTGTGCCCTCATGGGCCAGCAACCAGTGTTTGCGCGCCATCATCGGGCCCTGAGTCTGGCCGGAATACCCCCCACGCCCCACCTTGCCCACCACCCGGTGGCAGGGCACAAGAATTGGGATGGGATTTTCCCGGCAGGCGCCCCCTACGGCCCGTGCTCCACTACCCAGGCGACGCGCAAGCCCGCCATAGGTAATGGTCTGTCCATAGGGAATGTCGCGCAAAGCCTGCCAGACGCGCAATTGAAATTCTGTCCCTTCCAGGTGCAGGGACAGTGCCTCCAGGGGAGGAGCACCGCTGAAATACTGGTTCAACGCTGCAACCACCCGTTTACCCGCCATGGTTTTTGCGGGTTTATACAGGGTATCCTGACCCAGGTAGACAATGGCGCAAAGCTTTTCATCGCGTAAGTGAACACCCAAACGGCCGAGTGGGCTTGGCAACACGATGTCGTAGGCATCTTCTCTCATGATTTGGTCTCCCGGATACGAAAGGGCTGCCTTTCCGTATGCCCCACCCCTTGGTAGCAATCTATGGTAGCACCAATCGGTCCCATGGAATTTCCGTGGGAGGTCAAACAACCCCGGACTCACACGATAAAGATAGGCCACCCACACCGCGATTGCATGATTCCCATCTAAAACCCGACAAAATAAAAGAGATTAGACTCACACCCCGAATGGCAATCAACCTCCACTATGCAAAAGGCCCGCATCATGCGGGCCTCTGGCAAACAGCTGGTGGATAATCGCCTGCGATCAGAGCTTTTCCTTGATGCGGGCAGCCTTTCCGGACAGGTCACGCAGGTAGTACAGCTTGGCGCGACGCACCGCCCCGCGGCGTTTCACTTTGATGTCCTGCACAATGGGACTATGGGTCTGAAACACACGCTCCACCCCTTCACCGTGGGAAATCTTACGTACGGTAAAGGCAGAGTTGATACCGCGGTTTCGCTTGGCAATCACGACACCCTCAAAAGATTGCAAACGCTCACGCTCACCTTCTTTTACCTTTACCTGTACTTCTACCGTGTCACCGGGGCCGAAGGCAGGCACGTCTTTCTTCAACTGCTCTTTTTCCAGCTCTTTGATAATGTTGCTCATGGTTCGATCCCCTACTGCTTAGGTTCTGTCTTGTTTACGATTTCAGTGGTTTCCTGGAGAAATTCCTCCAGCAAGCCTTGCTGTTCCTTGTCCAAATCCCTTCCCGCCAACAGGTCGGGACGCCGCACGTACGTGCGACCCAGGGCCTGCTTGTGGCGCCACCGGGCAATGTCTGCATGATTACCACTTAGCAGTACATTCGGCACTCTGCGGCCATGGTACTCTTCTGGCCGGGTGAAATGCGGGTAATCCAGCAAGCCAGCGCTGAAGGAATCCTGTTGCGCGGAATCCGCATCACCCAGCGCTCCCGGCAACAACCGAATCACCGCATCCATCAACACC
>CBDUNQ010000187.1:0-5214 GCA_965368625.1 uncultured Gammaproteobacteria bacterium | reverse complement strand
TTGCCCACGCCGGCGTTTGTCACCCTGCATACCCGGGAAGATCTGGCCAATGCGCAACAGCGTTTGGGTTTTCCCATGATGATCAAACCCATTCATGAAGGTTCCAGTATCGGCATGAGTAAAGTGGATCAAGCCGATCAGTTGCCCGCCGCCTGGGAACAGGCGAGAAAATTGGATGATGCGGTACTGGCGGAGCAATGGATTACCGGTCGTGAATATACCGCGGCCATTGTGGATGCACAGGCACTGCCCCTGATCCGTCTGGAAACCCCCAACCAGTTTTATGACTATGCGGCCAAGTACGAAGCCAATACCACCCGGTATCACTGTCCCTCGGGCGCCAGTGAGGCCGAGGAATCCCAATGGCAGGCACTGGCGCTGCAAGCCTTTGCCGCCGTGGGAGCCTATGGCTGGGGGCGCGTTGATTTCATGGTGGATGCGCAGGGAAATGCCTGGTTGATTGAAGTGAATACCGTGCCCGGCATGACGGACCACAGCCTGGTGCCCATGGCGGCCAAACAGGCGGGAATGGATTTTGATGCCCTGGTGTTACGCATTCTGCAAACCGCACAGACCCGGAATGAGGAAGCGGCATGAGTGAGCGCAGACGCAAGCCCAGAAAGCCCGCCGGCCAGGCATCCCGGGAAGTGAGTCTACTGGCGCGCCTGCGTCCCTGGTGGCCGCGCCTGGCGAAGACCAGCCTGGGCCTGGGAATGGTATTGCTGCTGGCGGCCCTGGTGCGCTGGAGTCAGGATCCGGACACCCTGCCTATACAGCAGGTGCAGATACAGGGTGAGTTCCGCTATCTCAGTCGTGAGGAAGTGATGCAGGCCCTGGAAGGTCGTGTGCGAGGTGGTTTCTTCAATGTGGATGTGGCGGCCATTCAAAGCGCCGTGAAGACCATGGGTTGGGTGGATGAAGTCTCCGTGCGTCGCGTCTGGCCCAACACGGTACGGGTAGCGGTATTCGAACAGGTGCCCGTGGCGCGCTGGGGGGATGATGCCCTGTTGAATACCCGCGGCGAAGTGTTTGCCCGGGAAGGACATGCGCTGCAGGACAAATTGCCGGCCCTGCAGGGGCCTGTGGGCCGTGAACAGGCCTTACTGCAGGAATACCAACAACTGGCTGGCGTGTTGTCCGCCTCGCAACTGGAAATTGTGCGCCTGGTGCAGGATGAGCGCCGGGCCCTGGAGATGACCTTGAACAACGGTGTCGAAGTGCAGTTGGGGCGCAAGGAACCCCTGGCGCGCATGCGGCGTTTCCTACGTGCCTATCCGAGTCTGGTAACGAGTCGGGACGAAACCCTGCAGCGCGTGGATCTGCGTTACAGCAATGGTTTCGCCGCGCGCTGGATCGGCGACGAAGAAGCCCGGGAGAGCTGATTGCCCATGGCAAAGAAAGTAGAAAAAAATATGATTGTCGGCCTGGATATCGGCACCTCCAAGGTGGTGGCCATTGTCGGCGAAATCACCCCCGAGGGCAGCGTGGAAATCATTGGTATTGGTTCTCATCCCTCACGTGGTCTGAAAAAAGGGGTGGTGGTGAATATCGAATCCACGGTGCACTCCATTCAACGGGCCATTGAAGAAGCCGAATTGATGGCGGGCTGTCAGATTCACTCGGTGTATGCCGGGATTGCCGGCAGTCATATTCGCAGCCTCAATTCCCATGGCATTGTGGCGATCCGCGATAAAGAGGTGACGCCCAGTGATGTGGAGCGGGTCATTGACGCCGCCCGTGCGGTGGCGATCCCTGCCGATCAAAAGATTCTGCATATCCTGCCCCAGGAATTCATCATCGACAGTCAGGATGGCATTCGCGAACCCGTGGGCATGTCGGGTGTACGCCTGGAAGCCAAGGTGCATATGGTGACCGGTGCCGTCAGTGCCGCCCAGAACATCATTAAATGCGTGCGCCGTTGCGGACTGGAAGTGGATGACGTGATTCTCGAGCAACTCGCCTCCAGCTATACCGTGCTGACGGAAGATGAAAAGGAACTGGGCGTCTGCCTGGTGGATATCGGCGGCGGCACCACCGATATCGCCGTATTCACCGAAGGCTCCATACGGCACACGGCAGTGATCCCCATTGCCGGTGACCAGGTGACCAATGATATCGCCGTGGCGTTGCGTACACCCACCCAGAACGCCGAGGAAATCAAGATCAAATATGCCTGTGCCCTGACCCAGTTGGCGAGTGGCGATGAAAGCATCGAGGTACCCAGTGTCGGTGACCGTCCGGCCCGGCGTCTGGCGCGCCAGACCCTGGCGGAAGTGGTGGAGCCGCGCTACGAGGAACTGGTCACCCTGGTACAGGCAGAGCTGCGTCGCAGTGGCTTTGAAGACTTGATCGCCGCCGGAGTGGTACTCACGGGAGGCAGCTCCAAGATCGAGGGACTGGTGGATCTGGCGGAAGAAATCTTTCATGTGCCGGTGCGGCTGGGATCCCCCCAGTACGTCAGCGGCCTTTCGGATGTAGTACGCAATCCCATTTATGCCACCGGAGTGGGCTTGCTGTTGTTTGGTAATCAGAATCGCACCCATCGCAATCTGGATGTGCATCTGGGACGGGGGCTGCGTGGTGTCTGGGACCGTATGAAGAGTTGGTTCCAGGGAAATTTTTAACAAGTTGTAGTGGTGGTCTGGTAGTAAAGGCGGCCGGCATTTGCCGGTATGTGAAGTGAAACTGAGGAGGATTTACAATGTTTGAATTAATGGATGCTTATGGCCAAAGTGCGGTCATTAAAGTCATCGGTGTCGGTGGCGGCGGCGGTAATGCAGTACAACACATGGTGGAAGCCAATATCGAAGGCGTGGATTTCATTTGCGCCAATACCGATGCCCAGGCACTGAAAAACATGGAGTCTCGTGCCACCCTGCAATTGGGTAGCAGTATCACCAAAGGCCTGGGAGCGGGTGCCAATCCGGATATCGGCCGGCAGGCAGCCATGGAAGACCGGGAACGGATCCGCGAACTGATTGAAGGTTCCGACATGTTGTTCATCACTGCCGGTATGGGCGGTGGTACCGGTACCGGGGCCGCGCCCGTGGTGGCCCAGATTGCCAAGGAACTGGGCATTCTTACCGTGGCGGTGGTTACCAAGCCCTTCCCGTTTGAAGGTGGCAAGCGTTCCCATGTGGCCGACTCCGGTATCAAGGAGCTGGGCCAGTATGTGGATTCCCTGATCACCATTCCCAATGAAAAACTCCTCACCGTGCTGGGCAAGCAGGTCAGCCTGCTGGATGCCTTCAAGGCCGCCAACGATGTATTGCTGGGTGCGGTGCAGGGCATTGCTGAACTCATCACCCGTCCGGGCCTGATCAATGTGGACTTTGCCGACGTGCGCACCGTGATGTCGGAAATGGGAATGGCCATGATGGGATCCGGAGTGGCTACCGGGGATGAACGGGCCCGTGAAGCGGCGGAAAGCGCCATCAATAGCCCATTGCTGGAAGACGTGAACCTCATGGGCGCGCGCGGCATTCTGGTGAATGTCACTGCGGGCATGGATATGTCCATTGGTGAATTCGAGGAAGTGGGTAATACGGTGAAGGAATTCGCTTCGGAAAATGCCACGGTGGTGGTGGGAACCGTCATCGATCCGGATATGCGCGGCGAATTGCGGGTGACCGTGGTGGCTACCGGCCTGGGCGGCAGTGCCGTGCAGCAGCAGGAGCCGCCCATGAAGCTGGTGGAACGAAACAAGGATGGTGAGGTCGATTATCGTGAGTATGAGCAGCCCACCATCAAGCGCAAGCGCGCCGTGGGTGAATCGGCCCCCATCAGTTCACAGGAAGACCTGGATTATCTGGATATTCCAGCCTTCCTGCGGCGTCAGGCAGACTGATTCACCATCCCGGCGGAACCGGGAGGTGTGCTGAGTACTCGTTCATCATGGGGTGGTGCCGGTTGACCTCCTCAGTTACGGGGCTGTCCCTTGATGAACGATCTTTAATGAAATGTGACTTTGGCAGGAGGTTGCCGGGTCAAAGAACCACCAGGGAGGGTGCTATGGCGCCCTGATTTGTGATTCACATCGCTTTTCCCAGGCCCCGGGCTGTGGTAACATCCCGCCGGTTAGGCTAAGCCAAAGATTCACAAGACAATTTATTCCAGTTGATTAGGGAACCGGACGAATGATTCGCCAACGTACTTTGAAGAACGTGATTCGCGCTACCGGTGTCGGATTGCACACAGGTGAGAAGGTGTATCTCACGCTGCGCCCCGCAGCCCCGGATACTGGTATTGTCTTTCGCCGCACCGATTTGAATCCGGCGGTGGAAGTCAAGGCAAGCTCGGAAAATGTGGGTGATACGGTCCTTTCCACCACCCTGGTCAATGGCGATGTGCGCATCTCCACCGTGGAGCATTTGCTGTCTGCCATGGCCGGTCTGGGTATTGATAATGCCTATGTGGAATTGAGTGCTCCGGAAGTACCCATCATGGATGGCAGTGCCGGTCCCTTTGTATTTCTGATTCAATCGGCGGGTATCGAAGAACAGAACCGTGCCAAGCGCTTCATTCGCATCAAGCGTCCCGTGCTGGTGGAAGATGGCGATAAATGGGCCCGCTTCGATCCTTTCGATGGCTTCAAGGTGGGGTTCACCATCGATTTTCATCACCCCATGTTCAAGGCCGACAGTCAGTGCGCGGAAGTGGATTTTTCCACCACTTCCTTTGTGCGCGAAGTCAGTCGCGCCCGTACCTTCGGTTTCATGCGCGACATTGAATACCTGCGTTCCCGTGACCTGGCCCTGGGCGGCAGCCTGGATAACGCCGTGGTGCTCGATGATTACCGGGTGCTCAATGCCGATGGCTTGCGCTACGAAGA
Source organism: uncultured Gammaproteobacteria bacterium (assembly GCA_965368625.1). Classification (GTDB taxonomy): domain Bacteria; phylum Pseudomonadota; class Gammaproteobacteria; order DSM-19610; family DSM-19610; genus JAIVHA01. Next base: position 383 of record CBDUNQ010000187.1, on the reverse strand, counting down.
TGAATTCGTAAAACACAAGATCCTTGATGCCATCGGTGATCTATATCTGCTGGGCCACAGCCTCATTGGTGCCTTTCGTGGTCATAAATCCGGCCATGCCCTCAACAATACCCTGCTACGGGCATTGATGGCACAGCAGGATGCCTGGGAAGAAGTGACCTTTGAAGATTCAGAGCAGGCACCCATCTGTTTCACCCAGCCGGTGCCTTCCGCCTGAGTTTCACCCGCGCCAACAGGCCCCATTTCCTGACGCAATACCCCGAACCTCCCGTAGGAGCCAGCGAAGCTGGCGAACGGTAGTGGCACAGGCCAATGGTGTGCCAGATGTATTCGCGAGCTGCGCTCGCTCCTACGGGTGCCTCAATCCCTTCTGCAGTACCCCG
>CBDUNQ010000186.1:0-5215 GCA_965368625.1 uncultured Gammaproteobacteria bacterium | reverse complement strand
ATGGAGCGTTTTTATGAACACCTGGAACAGGTGCTGATTGAAATCGAATTTCTGGATCCCGCACAGCCGCGTCAATTGATGCGTCGCTTGCGCCGCCTCTATCAGCGGGCAAGACCGGATCAGAATGAAATGAATATTTTACGGGGTATCTTGTCGGCTACCCAGAAGACCTACCGGAAGTGAAGCCGCTGGGCTAATTCTGAAAACACATTGCGGGTATTGTGGTGCCCGGATTCGTTACAATAACAACCAGGGGCAGGCGTCATCCGTTGCGGCGTGTCCCAGAGCATAAGAGAGGTCCCTATGTGGGAACATCTGCGGGAAGACATACAGGCGGTTTTCGATCGTGACCCGGCGGCTCGCACTACCTTTGAGGTGCTGACCACCTACCCGGGCATTCATGCAGTGTTGATGTATCGTTTGAGTCATCGCTTGTGGAATCTTGGTTTGCTATGGCTGGCGCGGGTGATTTCCAATATTGCACGTTTGCTTACCGGTATTGAAATTCATCCCGGCGCTCATATCGGACGCCGCCTGTTCATTGATCACGGGATGGGTGTGGTCATTGGTGAAACCGCAGAAATCGGTGATGACTGCACCCTGTACCATGGTGTGACCCTGGGGGGTACCAGTTGGGAAAAAGGCAAGCGTCACCCCACGCTGGGTTGCAATGTGGTCATTGGCGCCGGCGCCAAGGTATTGGGTCCCATTACCATTGGCGCCGATGCGCGCATTGGTTCCAATGCCGTGGTGTTGAAGGATGTGCCCATTGGCGCCACCGTGGTGGGTGTACCTGGGCGGGTGGTGGGTGCCGATGTACACCGTGAGCGCCGGGAAAAGATTGCCCGCAAGCTGGGTTTTGATGCCTATGGCACCACCCAGGATATGCCGGATCCGGTGGCCAATGCCATTAACCGAATGCTGGATCATATCCACGCCATGGATGAACGGCTGGAAGAAATGTGCAAGGGAATGAAAGCCTTGGGAAGTGAGATCGGGGATCTGGACTTACCGAAACTGGGGCCATGTGAGCTCAACAGTACCGCACCGGTGGAAGAGTTGGAGCCGGCAGTGGAGGAGCCGGAAAAAGCCCCACCATCGAGTGGGTAGAATTCTTGACTGTTTTAGTCGGATATGGCATTTTACCCGGATCGAACAGACAGTGAACGGGTGAGTGAATGAAGCTGACGAGTAAAGGCCGCTATGCCGTAACGGCCATGTTGGATCTCGCGCTGCACTCCGAGAAAGGGCCAGTAACCTTATCGGGCATTTCAGAACGTCAGGCGATTTCCCTATCCTACCTGGAACAGTTATTCACCCGTTTGCGCAAACAGGGTTTGGTGACCAGTACGCGCGGCCCCGGTGGTGGATACTCCCTGAGCCGTAATGCCTGTGATATCGCTGTAGCCGACGTGGTGATGGCGGTGGATGAAAGTGTGGATGCCACGCGCTGTGGTGGTCATTCCAATTGTCACGGGGGCGAACGTTGCCTCACCCACGACCTGTGGATGGATCTGAGTGAACAGATTCACGGGTTTCTCAGCGCCATCAGCCTCGGCGAACTGATGGAGCGTGGCGGGGTGCGTCAAGTGGCGGACCGGCAGGATCGCAAGACCCAGGTTCAGGTCACGCCTCCGGAAAAACTTGCGGCTCTGTAACCAATAACGGATTCCAGGTGTCCGTACGCCGGCAGTGCGCGTGGCTACGGGTCCTGAAACATTACGGCCATTCCCAGGCGGAGTTGCCGCTAACAGCCAACATGATAGGTATCTTGAGATGAAGGTAAAGACACCCATATATCTGGACTACAGTGCGACGACGCCGGTAGACCCCCGGGTAGCGGAAAAAATGTGTGCCTGTTTAACCACAGAAGGGAATTTCGGCAATCCGGCCTCCCGCTCCCATCCCTTCGGCTGGAATGCCGAGAGTGCCGTGGAAGAGGCGCGCAGTCAGGTGGCGGCGCTGGTGAATGCCGATCCCAAGGAAATCATCTTTACCAGTGGCGCAACGGAGTCCGATAACCTTGCCATAAAGGGCGCAGCGCATTTCTATCAGAAAAAAGGCAAGCACATTGTGACGGTGAAAACCGAGCACAAGGCAGTGCTGGATACCTGCCGGCAGCTGGAACGTGAAGGCTATGAGGTAAGTTATCTGGAGCCTCTGGATAATGGCTTGCTGGACCTGGAAAAATTTACCGCTGCACTGCGGGAAGACACCATCCTGGCTTCAGTGATGCATGTGAACAATGAAATCGGTGTAATCCAGGATATTGCCGCCCTGGGAGAAATCTGCCGCAGCAAGGGTGTTATTTTCCATGTGGATGCAGCGCAGAGTCCGGGTAAGGTGGATATTGATCTGCAGACCATGAAGGTGGATCTCATGTCCTTTTCGGCACACAAGATCTACGGCCCCAAAGGAATCGGCGCCCTGTATGTACGCCGTAAGCCCCGTATCCGCCTGGAAGCCCAGATGCATGGCGGCGGTCATGAGCGCGGCTTGCGCTCCGGCACCCTGGCGACGCACCAGATCGTGGGCATGGGTGAGGCCTTCCGCATTGCCAGGGAGGAGATGAAGGCTGAAAATGAGCGCTTGATGGCGCTACGCCAGCGCCTGCTGGATGGTTTCAAGGATGTGGAAGAAGTCTACGTCAACGGTGATCTGGATCATCGCATTGCCGGCAATCTGAATATAAGTTTCAACTATGTGGAAGGTGAGAGTCTGATCATGGCCCTCAAGGATCTGGCGGTTTCCAGTGGTTCCGCCTGCACCTCGGCTTCCCTGGAGCCCAGTTACGTGTTGCGTGCCCTGGGCCGCAATGATGAGTTGGCACACAGTTCGATCCGTTTCACCATTGGTCGCTTCACCACCGAGGAGGAAATCGATTACACCATCGAACTGGTAAAGGCGAAGATCGGCAAGTTGCGCGAACTGTCTCCCCTATGGGAAATGTTCCAGGAAGGCATCGATCTCAATTCGGTGCAGTGGGCCGCTCACTAAGGGCATAAGCAACGAACATTGAAAAGGTAGAAAAGCAACATGGCATACAGTGACAAGGTACTGGATCACTACGAAAACCCCCGTAACGTAGGCTCTTTTGACAAAGCGGATACCTCCGTAGGAACGGGTATGGTGGGTGCACCTGCCTGTGGTGATGTCATGAAGTTACAGATCAAGGTGAATGAATCCGGTGTTATCGAGGACGCCAAGTTCAAGACCTATGGTTGTGGCTCCGCCATTGCCTCTTCTTCACTGTTGACCGAATGGGTCAAGGGTAAAACCCTGGAAGAGGCTGCTCAGATCAAAAATAGTCAGATTGCAGAGGAATTGGCCTTGCCTCCGGTAAAGGTACATTGCTCCGTATTGGCGGAAGATGCCATTAAAGCGGCCGTTGCCGATTATCAGGGAAAGAATACGGCTGACAAGCAGGTAAAGAGCGCCTGATTTTCCGGCAGGAGTTGAGATATGGCCATCACACTGACAGAAGCCGCAGCCAAGCGGGTCAAGAATTTCATGGAAAACCGCGGCAAGGGTGCCGGTTTGCGTTTGGGTGTGCGCACTACGGGTTGCTCGGGTATGGCCTACGTGCTCGAGTTTGCGGATGAAATTGGTGAAAATGACCAGGTGTTTGAAGATCGCGGTGTAAAAGTGATCGTGGATCCAAAAAGCCTGGTCTATCTGGATGGCACTGAGTTGGATTTCGCCCGTGAAGGCCTCAATGAAGGGTTTAAGTTCAATAATCCCAATGTCAAAGACGAGTGTGGCTGCGGCGAAAGCTTCAACGTCTGATGGTTTCGGCTGGGAGTTATTGACAATACCGTTTGTCCAGCCATTTCACTATGTCCAGTGTCCTCACAAAAGATTATTTCCAGCTGTTCGGTTTGCCGCCCCGCTTTGCCATTGAGCGGGATTTGCTTGATACACGCTTCCGCACATTGCAGCGGGAAATTCATCCAGATCGTTTTGCCCATGCGGGAGATCAGGAAAGACGCATTTCCGTACAACAGGCCGCACAGCTCAATGAAGGCTATCAAACGCTGAAGGATCCGCTGCTACGCGGGCGCTATCTACTTGAGTTGCGAGGACATCAATTCAATGATGAACTGAGTACCACAAGGGATACGGAATTTCTGATGGAACAAATGGAATTGCGCGAACAGTTGGAATCAATACGCGAAAAGCAGGATCCACTCGCAGAAATCGGCACCCTACTGCAGCATTGCAAAACCCGCCAGGGTGAATTGGCTGATCACCTTGGGCAAGTGCTGGATGACACGGATGCCTCTATCGTGCCCAAGGATGCCATCGACCTCGTATTGAAACTGCAGTTTTATCGCAAGCTGGAGCATGAGGCGGAAAATCTGGAAATGGATCTGGAAGACGAGTATTCCTGAGCCGGTGATCCGGCTTATGGCGCCCCTTTAACCGAGAAATTGACCCATGGCACTGTTACAAATTGCAGAACCCGGACAGTCCACCGCACCGCATCAACATCGTTTGGCGGCCGGTATCGATCTGGGAACCACCAATTCACTGGTGGCAACCGTGCGCAGTGGCGTGGCGGAAACCCTGGCGGATGAGCAGGGCAATCATCTCCTGCCATCGGTGGTGCAATACCGGAAGGGCTTGCCACCCGTTGTGGGCACGGTTGCCAAGTCCCAGGCGACCGCAGACCCATTGAATACCATCGCTTCGGTAAAGCGCCTTATGGGGCGAGGGGTCGAAGACCTCAAGACCCTGGATGATCATCTTCCCTATGACTTTGTTCCCGGGGAATCCGCCATGCCGCGGATTCGTACCGTGGCCGGTGACGTAAGTCCAGTGGAGGTATCCGCGGAAATCCTCCGTAGCCTTAAGGAGCGTGCCGAGGCAAGCCTGGGAGGGGACCTGGTGGGTGTGGTAATCACCGTGCCCGCCTATTTTGATGATGCGCAACGGCAGGCTACCAAGGATGCGGCCACCCTGGCCGGATTGAATGTATTGCGGCTGTTGAATGAGCCAACGGCCGCGGCGGTTGCCTATGGTTTGGACCGTGCGGATGAAGGTGTCATTGCGGTATACGATCTGGGTGGTGGTACCTTCGATATTTCGGTATTACGTCTCAGTCGGGGGGTTTTCGAAGTACTGGCAACCGGTGGTGATACCGCCCTGGGAGGGGATGACCTGGATCGAGCTGTGGCGCAATGGATGATGCAGCAGGCCGGGATCGGTAAAGAGG
>CBDUNQ010000185.1:0-5216 GCA_965368625.1 uncultured Gammaproteobacteria bacterium | reverse complement strand
CAATGCTTTCTTCCCGATCCGGCCCGGTGGAAATAATATCCACCGGAGTCTCCACCACCTCTTCGATGCGCTTCAGATAGGCCTTGGCATTGGCCGGCAGGGCATCATAGTCCTTCACACCTACGGTGGATTCCTTCCAGCCCGGCATATCCTCGTAAATCGGTACGCAGCTTTCAAAGGCATCCGCGCCAACCGGTGGGGTCAGGCGCTCAACACCATTGCAGCGATAACCCACACACAGGCGTATGGTATCAATACCATCAAGCACATCCAGCTTGGTGATACACAAGCCGGTAACGCTGTTCAGTTGATTAGCACGGCGCAGGGCCACGGCATCGAACCACCCACAGCGCCGGGGACGACCGGTAGTGGAACCGAATTCATGGCCTTTCTTGGCCAGATGGGCACCCACGGCATCCTGTAATTGCTCGCCGTCATAAAGCTCGGTAGGGAAGGGTCCAGCCCCCACCCGGGTGGTATAGGCCTTGGTGATACCCAGCACGTAATCCAGATCACAGGGGCCTACACCCGAGCCCGTACAGGCACCACCCGCCGTGGTATTGGAGGATGTTACGTAGGGGTAGGTGCCATGATCAATATCCAGCAAGGCACCCTGGGCGCCTTCAAACATGATGTCTTTACCGTCACGGCGGTATTGATGCAGCAATTCAGGTATATCGCCCACCAATGGCTCCAGACGGTCGGCCATGGCCAGGGTTTCATCAAGCACTTGCTGGAAATCCACTGCATCGGCCTTGAAATAATTTTTCAAGGCGAAGTTATGGTAATCCATTACTTCCCCAAGGCGGGCTGCCAAGCGCTCGCGTTGGAAGATTTCCCCCAGTTTCAAGCCACGACGGGAGATCTTGTCTTCGTAGGCAGGGCCGATGCCGCGCCCGGTGGTTCCTATGGCCTTCTTGCCACGCGCCCGCTCCCGGGCATGATCCAGGGCCACATGATAGGGCAGGATCAGGGTGCACGCCTCGCTCAACAGTAAACGCTCCCGCGCCGGCACGCCTTTTGCCTCCAGCATTTCGATTTCCTGCATGAGGGCCTCTGGCGACAACACCACCCCGTTGCCGATAAGACACTGCACACCGTCACGCAATATTCCGGAGGGGATCAGGTGCAAAACCGTCTTTTCGCCCTTGATCACCAGTGTATGACCGGCATTATGGCCACCCTGGAAACGGACCACGGCCGCCACCCGCTCGGTGAGGAGATCAACCACCTTGCCCTTACCCTCGTCACCCCACTGGGTGCCGATCACTACTACATTCTTGCCCATACGAAGTCAGACTCCTCAACTCTTGCGGCAGAAAAACGAATGCCAGGCTGCGCATTCACTGCATATCGAAACCGTACATTTAGTGGAATGCCCAGTTACCCGGGCCTTCCGCTCCTCAAGCAGGCGGCGCTCGAAAATCAAATGCGCAAGCGCCTGATTTTCTCAACAGGACGCAGATACCAGCCATAGGTACTGATCATTTTTACAAAGCAATAATCTGCCATTCCTGCAGATTACCATTCACACCTGCCCCAGCACCTTACCTGCATCCAGCACGGGCGTGCCGCTGGCGAAGGCATTGGAAAGCAGGAAGCAGCACCAGCCAGACATCAGCGCAGCTTCACGACCACCCACTGCTCCCCATCCTGTTGCAATTCCGAGTCACACCCCATGGCACGAGCATCTCCGGTTTGTCCCGGTAATTGCTGTATTACCGGCAACCCATCGGCACGCAACGACGCAATGGCCTGCAGCAGCGCACGGTCTTCACCAGCCGGTGCGAACACTCCACGGGCATCTGTTGATGGTGGACGTGAACCCAGGGCCAACAGGGTTTTCAGATCGGCACTGAAGCCGGTGGCCGGTCGCGCACGACCAAACACCCTGCCAATCTCGTCATACCGGCCACCACGGGCGATTTCCTGGCCACACTGCGGCACAAAGGCGGCAAACACCACACCCGTATGGAAACTGTATCCGCGCAATTCAGCCAGATCAAAATGCAGGGGAATATTCGGCATGCGGCGCTTGGCCAACTCCGCTATGGTACACAGATTTTCCAGCGCTGCCCGCGTTTCCCGGCCGGCTTCCCGTAATTTCTCACCCGCGGCGGCCAACACTTCCTCCCCGCCATTGAGCGTCGCCAGGCCTCGCATGCTGGCCCGCAAACCGGCAGGCAGTGACTCGGTCAAGGTGTGAATCTCCGGTATGGCCTTGCGCTGCAACGCGTCAAACAAGGTGGCTTCCTGTTCGGAATCAAGGCCGGCCTCTGCCGCCAGACCACGGAAAATACCCACATGCCCCAGGTCCAGATGAATATTTTCCACGCCGGCCAGGGTCAGCGTTTCCAGCATCAGGGCCAGTACTTCAGTATCGCTGGCCGGGCTCGCATCACCAAACAGTTCGGCGCCCACCTGCATGGGACTGCGCGAACCGGCAAATCCATCGGCTCGGGTATGTAATACAGTACCCAGGTAACACAAACGCACCGGCACGTCGCGCTGCAGCCGGTGAGCATCCATGCGCGCCACTTGAGGGGTCATATCCGCACGCACCCCGAGGGTGCGACCACTCAACTGATCCGTCAATTTAAAGGTCTGCAGATCCAGATCACCGCCCGTGCCGGTAAGGAGTGAATCCAGGTATTCAATAAACGGAGGAATCACGAGCTCGTAACCCCAGCCGCGATACAGATCCAGCAGGCGGCGGCGCACAAGCTCCAGCGCCCATGCGTCCGGAGGAAGCAGCTCACCGATACCTTCCGGTAACAACCATCGATTCCGCACAGTCATGTTTGCTTTATGTACTCTCTATGTCAGCGAACCAGGTACAGCAACAGCAGACCGGCCAGCATACTCATCAAACCCGCCATGCGCAGGCTGTGGTCATCCATCTCCGCCAGCTTTTGCTGCATTCGGCGCAGCACCTGGGGATTCCAGAATGGGATCAACCCTTCCAGCACCAGCACCAGGGCCAATGCCGATAACAATTCCTGCCACATGGCTTCACTCAAAAAAAACCGGGCAGAGAATGACCTGCCCGGAGGAAATACCGTTATGCCAACGGAGCCTTACTAACGGCTACCCTTGGCATCGCCAAAGAATTCAAAGAATTCCGAATCGGGTTCCAGTACCAGCAGATCATCCTGACCGCGGAAGGTCCGCTTGTAGGCATTCAGACTGCGATAAAATGCATAGAAATCGGCATCTTTGCCGTAAGCCCTGGCATAGATATCCGCTGCCTTGGCATCGCCTTCACCGCGAATGGTTTCCGCATCGCGGTAGGCTTCCGCCAGGAGTACTTCACGTTGCCGGTCGGCATCCGCCTTGATCCGTTCCGCGGCTTCCTGACCACGCGAACGGAAATCCTTGGCTACGCGGTCACGTTCTGCGCGCATGCGCTGATACACCGAGTCACTGACTTCAGCCGGCAAATCGATGCGCTTTACCCGCACATCCACGATCTCGATACCGATGGCTTTGGCTTGCTCATTGGCATTGGTGGTCAACACATTCATCAACTGAACCCGCTCACCGGATACCACTTCATTGATGGTGCGGTTACCGAATTCACCACGCATACCATCCTTGATGATCTGACTGAGGCGCTGCCGTGCCTGTGTTTCATCACCCAGCACAGCGGTGTAAAACCGGGTTACATCATTGATGCGCCACTTCACGAAGGAATCCACGATCACGTTTTTCTTTTCCACGGTGAGGAAGCGTTCAGGCTCCACATCCAGGGTGATAATCCGCGCATCGAATTTGCGAACGTTGTTGATCAATGGAATCTTGAAATGCAGGCCGGGCGCATAATCCGCGCGGACCACTTCACCCAGGCGAAACAACACAGCCTTTTCCCACTCATTGACGATAAAGGTGGAAAGATAAAGAATCACTGCACCTGCGGCGAGACCGATGACACCGAAATTTCTGATATTGCCCATCAGCGAGTCTCCCGAATCGGTTGCGCAGGCCGGCGCGGATTACTGGGTGAAGAACTGCCACTGCCCGTGGCACCGGAAAGGCTCTCATTGAATTGCGGTAAGGACTGCATCCCGCCCTTCATCATTCGATCCAGCGGCAGGTAAAGCAGGTTGTTTCCACCTTTCACATCCACAATCACCTTGTTGGCACCTCCCAGCACATCCTCTACGGTTTCCAGGTAGAGGCGCTTGCGCGTTACTTCGGGCGCACGCTTGTATTCCGTATACAACTGGGAAAAACGGCTGGCCTCACCTTCCGCCTGCGCTACAAGACTTTCCTTGTAGGCATTGGCTTCTTCCAGCATACGTGCTGCCTGCCCGCGCGCCTTGGGGATGATGTCATTGGAATAGGCCTGGGCTTCATTGATGGCACGCTGCTCATCCTCACGGGCACGTATCGCATCAGAAAAAGACCCCTGCACCTCTTCCGGAGGCTGCACATCCTGCAGGGAAACTTCCCATACCAGCAGACCAGCCTTGTATTGGTCCAGCATCTGCTGCATCAATTCCTTTACCTGGGCAACCACATCACTGCGGCCCTCGGTGAGTACATAGTCCATTTTGCTTTTACCCACCACTTCGCGCAGGGCGCTTTCCGCCGCCTGTTGCAAGGTACTGCGCGGATCACGCACGTTGAACAGGTATTCACGGGCATCCTTGATCTGGTACTGCACCGCCATCTGAACGTTGACGATATTTTCATCACGGGTAAGCATGAGCGCTTCTTTGGGCACCGTCACGGAACGCTGGCCGGAAGATCGATAACCGATTTCCTCGGCGCGGCGCTGTTCCACATCCACCACTTCCACTACTTCCACTGGATAGGGAATATGCCAGTGAGGACCGGGGCCGGTAATATCGGCAAACTGACCGAAGCGTAGCACTACGCCACGGGTACCTTCCTTGACGATGTAAATACCGGAAGCCAGCCACACCAGCAAACCCACTGTGAGCAGCAAGCCGATACCGAAAGAGCCGGCGCCACCCGATGGACCACCGCCCTTGCCGCCACCCTTGCCGCCGCCAAAGACGCCGCCCAGCTTGGCCTGCATTTTACGAATCACTTCATCCAAGTCCGGTGGCCCCTGATTACCGCCACCCTGACCCCAGGGATCTTTATTACCACCACCCGGCTCATTCCAAGCCATTCCACAGACTCCGTAGTCGTGTAGCTGTTGTTGGTGAAAATCGGATTTTCGCCCGGTGCCGACCACATGGTCGGCA
>CBDUNQ010000184.1:0-5265 GCA_965368625.1 uncultured Gammaproteobacteria bacterium | reverse complement strand
TAACCACCCATGAAGTGGTGTTCCACGTCGAAGATATGCATGGAGCCACCGCGCCCCTTGCTGCAGCCGGTTTCCTTGCCAAACAACTCGGCCATGACCGCTTTGGGATCAGTGCCGCATTTAATGGCATGGACATGATCGCGATAGCCGGTGATGACATAATCCTGGCCGGGGCGGGCCGCTTCCAGTACCCCGTGGGCACAGGCCTCCTGGCCCGGATAGAGATGGAGGAATCCCCCAATCTTGCGCTCTACATAGGCTTCGTAGCAGCGCTCCTCGAAGCGGCGCGCAAACAGCATTTCGCGCAGCAGCCGTTTCTTATCGGCGGTATCCATGGGGCTCCTTCATTTTCACTGGTCTGACCGGCGCGGGGATCACCCGTACGGCCATACATGACATTGGTTGTTAATGACCAGGGCGTATGGCACCCCGGCCCAGCGGCACACCCACGGGCATGCCGGCGTACGCAGGACCGGATCTCGGTCCTGCGCCCGAATCGGAATAAGCGCGTTATGATCTGTGTTTTGGGCCTCAAGGTCAAGGTACCCGGCCCTCGAATACCCCTTTTTTATTACGCGAAAAACAAGTTAAATCAAAGTCTAATGACAACAACTCGAGGCCTCACCCACAGCCTGTCAGCCCCTGGATTCACCCATATTCACTGCCTGACTGGAAAAATAGGGCTTATATAGGCCCCATCCATGGGTAAACCCGGACCGGGACCACAGACCCGGGCATAGCCAGCCCATCCCGAAAGGCTATAATGGGCCACGATTTTTCTAGCGCCGGACCACCCATGACCGAGATTTCCCTTACCCGTCCCGATGACTGGCACCTGCACGTACGCGATGGAGATACCCTGACCAAGGTGCTGCCTCACACAGCGCACCAGTTTGCCCGCGCAATCATCATGCCCAACCTGAAGCCACCGGTGGCCACCACCGAACAGGCCCTGGCCTACCGGGCGCGCATCCTGGCGGCACGGCCCGTGAATAGCGATTTCACCCCGCTGATGACCCTGTATTTGACCAACCACACACAGCCGGAGGAAATTGTTGCCGCCAAGGCCAGCGGCCACATTGTTGCCCTGAAGCTGTATCCCGCCGGTGCCACCACCCATTCCGAGGCGGGCGTCACCGACCTGCGCACTACCGATCCGGTTCTGGAAGCCATGGCCGAAGTGGGTATGCCGCTACTGGTGCATGGCGAAGTGACCGACCCATCCGTGGATATCTTTGACCGTGAAGCGGTGTTCATCGATCAGTACCTGGTGCCCCTGACCCGGCGGATTCCGCAATTGAAAATAGTACTGGAACATATCACCACCCGGCAGGGTATCGATTTCGTGCTCGGTAGTGGCCCACAGGTTGCCGGCACCCTCACCGCCCATCACCTGCTCTACAACCGCAATGCCATGTTTCGTGGTGGCATACGCCCGCATTTGTATTGCCTGCCGGTACTCAAGCGGGAAACCCATCGCGAAGCGCTGCTGGCTGCCGCCACCAGCGGTAATCCCAAGTTTTTCCTGGGAACCGATAGCGCACCCCATCCGCAGCATGCCAAAGAATCCGCCTGCGGCTGCGCCGGCATGTATACGGCCCATGCCGCATTGGAGTTATATGCTACTGCCTTTGAACAGGCAGATGCCCTGGAGCGGCTGGAAGGCTTTGCCAGCCACTATGGACCGGACTTTTACGGGCTGGAAAGGAACCGGCAACGGATTACCCTGCGCAAGGAGACTTGGACCATTCCAGATCATTACCCTCTGGGAACGGAAAAAGTCATCCCGCTTTGTGCCGGCGAAACCATTCATTGGAAATTGGTGTAAAAGGGCTGCAACCCTGGGATCTATTGCAAAATAACCACCTTGTTTTCGCGACCATATGGCGGGGCTCCAGGAACACTGCATTTTTCATAATCCTGAGCACATCGCCAATGGGTATAGCCCATAACCACTCAGCCAGCCATGTTGCGTACCCATGCAGGATAAGTCAACGCGGGATACTCCCGCTCAAGCAACTGCAGCAACCTGGCGTTTTCAGGCTCATACAGGCGCCCCAGGCGCTCCAGCATTTCCGGTGCCACTTGATTCGCCTTGCCTTTTTGTTCGTTGAACGAAAGATAAACCCGGCGAAGTGAATTTCGCAGGCCGCTGTGGCGATTCAAGGTCGATTCCATCATTTTATTAATGCGACTGCCGAGGGTGTGCAACTGGGGGTATTTGTATTTTCGGGTTTTATTTTCAGTCCGGAAAACATAATCCTGAAAAAAACCGCCATCGATATCCAGAAAGGTGGCTGCATCAGCAACACATTTGGCGGTATTAGCGGATAAATCATCAAAAAACAGGGGCAGAATATTTTCCTTGGGAAAATACTCCAGGTATTCATTCAGACAGCTCGCATAACAGCCCCTTTGAAATTGCAGGCGGGCATTGGCAGGCGGCCCCGTTTCAATTTGATCCGCAGGCAGGCCGTGAACTTTTTCGGTAAGTTCCACATAGTCACCAAGGGTGTAATTACCCAAACCCTTATTGAATTTTGATTGTGAATTCTGATGAAAGAATGACATCAGCCTGGCTACCGGCTCACGGAGGATAAAGATCAGCTTCACATCGGGAACCACGGCATGAATTCTTGCCGCTATCTTTCTTCCCTCGCCGAGGTAGGAAGGAGTAGCTTCCAGCCAAAGCGATTTTTCAGCACCGCATTCTGGGAAACAGCGGGTATACGCTTGGCGTTGCTCGGCAATGCTGCCTTGCAGTTCGGTAGCGAAAAAATTCGCCTCCTTAACCCGGGATGCACAGACTTCCGGATGATCGGCAAGGTAACGAAATAATGAAGTGGTGCCGGATTTATTGGTTCCAGCAATGATTACCTTTTGCACATCCTCTCCCACGATAGGAAACCTCTGATTGTTTGAATTTATTTGACTTCCCGCTCGCGCCTGCAAACAGCATTACTGGATGCTTGACGAAAAACTTCAACGGTAGATTCAAGGCGTCCGCGATACAGATGAATATCAGTTATCGCCACTCTCACGTAACACGAAGCAGGCAACTAACCGCCCGGCACCGGGTCAGCCAGCATGAAGTCACATCAAGCTGAAAAGAATCTGCATGAGAGCCTGCTTAAATCACCATACTAGCGGGTTGGTCCGTACGCTTGTACGCCGATACCTTTTGTATGGCCGTTGTTATCGATACGCTTTGAGGCTTCACTCTAGCATGAATCGGTATACTCGAAAACGACTGGGGAATTCACCCTCCCAGATGCGACTACTCACTACCGGCATTGCTTCGCCGGTCTCAGTGGAGAAGACTGCACTGATCCCAGGTTCGCCCCAAATCGGACGCCCCGTCACCTGCCACTATCCCTTATAGCTTCCTGTCTGCAGCCTCAGATCCTGTGCCAGTTGCGCCAGACCAGTACCCGAGCGGGTTACCTGTTCCGCACCTTCTGAGGTTTTTATGGACAATTTACTGATGTTGGTAATCTTACTGCCGATTTGCTCCGCCACGGCGGTTTGCTCTTCTGCCGCACTGGCAATCTGGGTATTCATATCGGAGATCGTGGCCACGGCCCGCAAAGCTTCCGACAATGCATTGCCTGCTTCGCGTGCCTCACCGGAAGTGCTATCGGCCACGCCCTTCCCCTGCTCCATGGCTTCCACAGCGTTCTTGGCACCGGCCTGCAGGCGTTCGATCATCTTTTGAATTTCCTGGGTGGATTTTTGTGTACGACTGGCAAGGGTACGCACTTCATCCGCCACCACGGCAAAGCCCCGTCCCTGTTCGCCGGCACGTGCGGCCTCGATGGCGGCATTCAGGGCCAGCAAGTTGGTTTGTTCCGCAATGTTGCGGATCACATCCAGTACGGAACCGATGCTCATGGTTTCCGACTCCAGCTCCTCCACCACACTGGCCGCTGTTTGAATCTGTGCGGCAAGGCGCTGGATGGAGCTGATCACACCATGAACCACCTTATCCCCTTTCTGGGTCTGTTGGTCAGCCTGGCGGGCAGCCGCCGCCGCTTCCGCCGCGGAACGGGCCACATCCTGCACCGTCGCGGTCATTTCCCGCACGGCACCGGCAACATGCTCGGTTTCACCCTGTTGTTCACTTGCCACCTTGCCGGTGGTGGTGCTGACCTGGGAAAGTTCATCGGCTGCATCATGCAGGGTGGCGGACGTCTGGGAAATCTTTACTACCAACTGTTGAAATGAATCCATCAGCGAATTGAAGGCTTCAGCAGCCACCCCGATCCCATCACTGGATAACACAGGAGCCCGCAGACTCAGATCATGTTGCGCCGATACCGCCTGAAAAACATCGCGCAGGGCACGAATGGGCCGGGTGATGGCCAGATAAATCATGAGATTCACCACCCCGAGCACCAACAGGGCTAACAGGGTTCCCAGTAAAAACCATTGCCGGGTACCCGCATACACCGCCTGCATTTCCTGATAATCCTGAGAAGACAGATTCAATTCCTGCTGGGCAAGCTCGGTAACCATGGTGCTGGCCGGCTCCACCTGTGTATACAGTTGCTGCAGTGCCTGATTCAAATCACCTGAGGGTGTGCTCAAGGCTCCCTGAAAGGAATCGATTGCACTGTCGGCGGCGCCAATGGCAGTAGCCACCTTGCGCACCAGCACCCGCTCTTGTTCCGAATGGTCCAGTTTTTCATAGCGATGCCATTCCCGCTGTATCCGCTCACGGGCCGCCTGGATCTCCCGCTGCGCGTCACCCGCGGGCAGGATTCCGGCAGCGGCCTTGCTGCCGGTGGACAGGACGAATTGCGCATACGCATCGGTAACTTCCTTCAGGGTCTGCAGGGGTACAATGCGGTCTTCGTAGAGCCGCTCTCCACCCTTGGCGATATCCTTCATACCACCCAGGGCGATGGCGCCCAGGATTGCCAGTACCACAAACGGCAGCACAGCCACCAACAGCATCTTGCTGCGCACGGAAATCGAGCTGAATATGCCCATCGAAGGAGTCTCCCAACATCTGTTTCGGCTAACCATGGCCCGCCAACCGGGCCCAGGTCATACCTGCAAGATTCGCGCCCGGAAAAAAGCCGGCCCATAGGCGGCAAATCAAGGGGAAATGAAAAGAATTGACGGAATTCCTGTGATTCGTGACGGTTTTCTGTCGTTCATGCCACAACCGGACGGACGGGCAATGACAGGTCTGCCTGGACCCAGGCCGAAAGCCCGATCTCCCCGGGCAGACCCGGCACCCGGCACCCGGCACCCGGCACC
>CBDUNQ010000183.1:0-5294 GCA_965368625.1 uncultured Gammaproteobacteria bacterium | reverse complement strand
AAGACTGGCAGATCACAGCCATGAATGATGGCATGGTGCGTGCACGTACCACGCTCGAATCGGCGGCTACGCTCAGCTTTGAAGACAATAAGTTGTGCGTGACCAATCTCACTGGCCACAAGCTGATCTCCGGTTATCCGGAAGGCCGCCGTATGTGGCTCAACATGAAGTGGTATGACAAGGATGGAAATCTGCTTCGTGAAGATGGTGAGTATGGTGATCTGGAAGTGATGATCGATGGCCGCATGCAGACGGTGCGTACCTTGCTTGATCTGGAAGGCCACAATACCCGTATCTATGAAGCTCATGGTGCCTTGACCCAGGAATGGGCGCAGCAACTTCTGGATATGGGTAATGATCCGGATCGTGCTGTCAGCTTTGATCGGTTGAACGGAAGTGTGAAGGTGACGCTGGGTCAGTTGGCAAATCAGGCCCAGGGTACGTACGCAGAAAGCTTCCACTTCATTCTCAACAACAAGGTTGTCAAGGATAATCGTATTCCACCTTTCAGAATGCGCTATGACGAAGCCAAGAAGCGCAGTGCCTTGCCGGTTCCGGCTTCTCAGTACGGTGATCCTGGCCCCGGTGGCTATTACAACTATAAGGATCGCTTGTCTTTGAATCCACCGGAAGGTGCGGTAACGGCCGATATCAGGTTGATGTATCAGCCTACCAGTTGGGAATACATCCAGTTCCTCTATCTCGCCAATGATCGCAGCAATGAATTCCTTAAGGACGAAGGCCAGAATGTGCTTGATGCCTGGTTGAACACCGGTATGGCCGAGCCCCATGTGATGGCCAGTATCGCTTGGTCCGCTGAAGGTGATAATGGTGGTGGAGGTAAAAAACCAGGAGGCAAGAGATGATGCGCGGAAAAGGATGCACTACGCGGACTTGTCTTGAAATTTATAATTCAGGGAAGGATGTACCATGAAAAAAACACTGGTCACTGTACTTGTTTCGATGTTACTTGCCACTCCCGCACTGTACGCAGGAAAAGGCGGAAAAGGCGGCGGTGGTGATGGTAGTGGTGGTGGCACTCCACCACCACCTCATATGCAGGTGCCCACGGATGGATTTGAAGGCACCTGGGTGAAACCGGATGAATCAACCATACCGGATACACCGGAAGGAGATATGATTCGCTATGGCCGGGAGTTGCTGACCAACTCCTACGCCACCATGGGGGGCGGCAGTGATTTCATGCCACCGTACACAGGGAACCGTCTGTCCTGCAGTAATTGTCACATGGATGATGGTACGGCATCTTATGCCGGCCCCTGGTCTGTGGTGGCGCTGAAGTATGCGGATCCTGGCATCTACTCATCGCGCACCAATGAATACCGCAACCGCGAACGACGTGTGAATGGTTGTATGCAGCGTTCCATGAATGGTATTCCCCTGCCGGAGGATGGTCATGAGATGCGCTCCATCATTGCCTATTTCAACTGGCTCGCAACCGGCATGCAGGTGGCCACCTGGCAGGAAGTGAAAGGCCAGGGTTTCCTGCGCCTTGCGGATATGACCCGGCCTGCTGATCCCGTGCGGGGCGAGGAAATCTACCGGGATAAATGCATGCCATGCCATCAGGAAGATGGCGGTGGCGTATGGGACGAACAGGCCCAGAAGTATGTCTACCCCGCGGTCTTCGGGCCCCATAGCTTTAACGATGGTGCGGGTATGTATCGTTTGCGCACCGGTGTGGGGTTCGTCTACAGTAACATGCCTTATGGACGGGCGGATGCGGCTACTGCCGGATCCACTGGCGATACCTCTTCATTGCTGAGTCCGGAGGATGCCTGGGATGTCATGTCCTATGTGATTTCCCAGCCACGACCCATCTTTTGGAATCGTGAAAATGACTGGGCCAATACCCCCGGGCCCGATGGGGTACCCGATTGGCTCAAAAAACGCGTGGATGGCGATTATCCGCACTACTATCCGCGGGTCAATTCAGCGGAAACCATCTGTGAGCCACCGGATCTGAATTCGCCGCAGCTGTTTCCACAGGCGTTGCATAAGTATGGTCCCTGGACCGATATGCTGGCGGTACAGAGTGATTTAATTGCGCTGTACAAGGCAAACTGCCTCACTCCCTGAGTGGAATGAAGCAGGACTTTGCTTGGTGTGCTGTAGTGGCTGGAGCCTGACGTGGATGCATTCAGCCCCCAGGTCTGGGGGCTGATGGTTGTGCTGTATGGGATGCTCGGGTGAGTCGCCGCTGGTATTACATAATCCAAGTGACTTCAGCGCTTCTGCAGGCGCCAGCGTCGCACGATTTCATCTACATCCAGGTCATCAGGACCGGTATTCCAGTGCTCATAGAAATTCACGTCTTCACTGCGAGGGGTTGGATTCGGTCGATTGAATTGCATGCGGGTAGCCATGGGAACTGCTTCACCGAGTGCCATGACTTCACCACGTCCCAGGGCCGCAAGAATATCGATGAGATCGCGCTCACCTTCCGGTACCAGGTCACGTATGTATTGCTGGTCATCGGGGTTGGTCATGCGCATGCAGAGAAACGTGCCGCACTGTGAAAGCACGGTTTCCGACAATTCGTGAGGCCGCTGGCTCACCACTCCCAGGGAAACACCGTATTTCCGCCCCTCTTTGGCAATGCGCTCCATGGAAAGCCGGGTGCCCTCAAAACGGGTACCCGATGCGCGCGGGATATAGGTGTGAGCTTCCTCGCAAACCAATAGCAGTGGGAATTCCTGATAGCGCGGATTCCAGTAATTGAATTCAAAGGCCAGACGTCCGATCTGGGCTGAAATGGTGGGGCGCACATCAAAGGGGATCGCACTTAAATCAATAACGGTAATCTGGCGCTTATCGGCACCCAGGCCGACGAACTCACGTAGCAAGCCGGACAGGCTATCGGAATGCACCCGTTGTTTGGGCTTCAGAAGAAAATCGTAGCGGCTATCATTCAAACGGCTTTGCAGTTTCACCAGAAATTCATCAAACTGACCGTAAAGTGGTCCCTTGGTTTTGCCAAAGTCGGTTTTCTGGGAATTGGCCGCATCGAAGTACTTGTACATTTCCGTGAGTGAAAAATATACCGGGGAGTCTATGGAGAGACCCTGGTCATAAAGGTCCGGGTTCGCCTTCTTTTTCAAGTCACGAATGGTTTCCCGCAACAGTGCCATCTGGGTGGAGGCATTGGGGTCGTCACGATCGATGAGCAGGTCAATCAGTTCCGCATAGGTCATGAGCCAGTAAGGCATTTCCAGGGTACGTGCATCCACATAGTGCAATATCGACGGGTGGAAAGTGGACTGCAGTTCACCTTCGCGATCACGCCAGCAGTACTCGCCATGTAAATCCAGTACGATGATATGTGCCTTGGGCATTACCCGTACGGTACGTTGTAGAAGGCTGGCAACCGCCCAGGATTTCCCTGAGCCCGATTGCCCCAGCAGGGCAAAATGACGGCCGAACATTCGGGTTGGGTCGAGGCAGATTTCCAGGTCCGGATGGCTGTGCAAATGTCCCAGGCTGAATTGACGGTCCCGGTACTTATCGAAGATACGGTGAACTTCACTGCTGCCAATGGCATGAACCTCTGCGCCAATGGTGGGAAAGTTGCGCACGCCCCGAAGAAAGGTGCCGGAATGATCCACTTCCCCCAGAGGCAGGAGGGTCAACATGCGATAGCGGTTCTGGTTCGCATCTTTTTCCCCCTCCTGGATACGGGTAACCATAGCCAGTAAGTGGATATTGCCCTGGCGGATGGCCACATGGGAGGAAAGCTGGCCCACCAACACCCTTTCCTGACCGATTTTGAGAATAGGCAGATGGGGATCCAGGTGGCCAGTGAGGCGTGCCTGAAAGCACTGTCCCTGTATATCTGTGAGATGCCCGATCAGTAATTCATTCATGACATACCTTTCCCTGTAGTGAAAACCGTTGTGCCGCCACTGGGAATATCCCGGGTTGGCTTTCTATCCCAGTGTATAACGGCGCTAGTGGGAAAAACATAAGCTACTGATGGCGCTTGAATTGTAGTATGGCTTGATAGAGGTCATTGGCAACGGAGAGACAAGCCATTAGGCTGTGTACACGGGGATCTATGTGGTACGGAGTGGGGGAGGTGTCCCGTGGATCGCGATGTTTTCGATGCACTTTCCAGGCTGGATCTGCTGCTTCCCCTGGCGGAGCACCAGGCGCAGTTGCCGGAAGTGCTGTACCGGGTACACCGCTTCTGTCTGCAAAGTTTACAGCAACGGGGTTGTATGCCAGACACTCAGATGCTGGCGCGCCTGCTGATCAATTATGGTGTGCGGCGCGGGATACATGCCCTTGCGGATCTGGATTTACTGGTGCTGGATGGAAATGGTGTTCCCGTGGGTGCCTATCCCATGACCGAAGAGGAAACGCCTCATCGCTTACAACTCCCGGGCACCGTGGTGTACGCCATGTGTGCCATTGATGCCCTGGCCGTGGCCCCTATGTTTTCCCAGGAGTTGATTATTCATTCCTGCTGCCATGAAACCGGGGAAGCTATCCGCATCCATCAGCGGGGGATGCACCTGCTCTCGGTGGAGCCTCATGATGAAGTGTATACGGGTATTCGCTGGCAGGATACCGCATCCTGTGCAGCCCACACGCTTTGTCGTGAAATGGTATTTCTGCGGGATGCCGATAGCGCAGCGTGCTGGCAGGAAAATCTTTCCAGCGAATCGACCCTACTCAGTTTATCGCGCAGTATTGAGCTTGCCGCCGCATTTTTTCTGCCATTGGTGCAGGAACGCATGACTCAGTAAGCCAATTGATTGCCCTGGTCGGTAATGGGTTTGCGTCGGGTACTGATGTAGGTGCGGTTGCGTCCCGCCGCTTTGGCTTTGTAGAGTGCCTTATCGGCATGTTTCATCAGGGTATGGATGTCCCATTTTTCATCCTGCAACTCAACAATTCCCAGGCTGATCGTCAGCTCGAAATGCAGATTTTCATATTGGAATTTACATTTCTCTACGTGGGTACGAATGCGCTCGGCGGTTTGTAATGCACCATAAATATCCGTGGATGGCATCAGAATGGCGAATTCTTCCCCACCGATGCGGGCCACGGTGTCAATTTCACGTACCAGGTGCTTGCAGATGTCGCCAATGGATTGTAATGCATAGTCACCAGCCGGGTGTCCATAGGTATCATTAATGTTTTTAAAGTTATCCACGTCCAGCATGATCATGGAAAAAGGTTCATGGTGTCGTTGCCATAGATTGATTTGTTTTACGGCTTCTGCCATGAAATAGTGGCGATTAAAGAGACCGGTGGCCTGGTCGGTGTCT
>CBDUNQ010000182.1:0-5309 GCA_965368625.1 uncultured Gammaproteobacteria bacterium | reverse complement strand
AGATCGAAGTGGCATCCGGGGCCTGGGCACAACTCACCACTCCCGGGGCCAGCAAGTATTACCGCAACGATGGTATGCGCCGGGTGCAACAACAGCAAACCCTGCGCGTGGCGGATGGCGCCGTGCTGGAATGGTTGCCCCAGGAAGGAATACTGTTCAATGGTGCCCATGCGGATGTCGTGACCCGGGTGGAGTTGCAGGGCGATGCCCGTTTCCTGGGCTGGGAAATCACCTGTCTTGGGCGGCCGGCTAGTGAGGAGCGCTTACAGCAATGTGATTTACGCCAGCGGTTCGAGTTGTGGCGTGAGGGCAGTCCCCTCTGGTTGGAGCGCAGTGCCTATGGTAATCACAGCCCGGTTTTTGACGCCGCCTGGGGACTGCGAAGCCATACGGTATGCGGTACCCTGGTATGCACCGGGGGGGATGCGCAGGCAGTGGAAGCCGTGCGCAAGGCGGTTACGCCCGGTAAGAAGCAATGGTTTGCGGTTACCAGGCTGGACGATGTGATCGTGTGCCGGTATCTGGGCGATGAGGGTGAACGGGCGCGCCAGTGTTTATCCGCCGCCTGGGCGGTATTGCGGCAACAGGTGTTGGGCCGCACGGCGGTCATGCCGCGCATCTGGAATACCTGAAGGCCGGGGCACGAATGAATACACACGGTCATTCCTGCGCAGGCCGGAATCTCTTGAACTGACTTGCCAAGGTCATGAGATCCCGGCCTGCGTCGGGATGACGTTAGTGATGGTAGGCCTGGATTTAAATGAGCAGGGTATTCATGAAAATAACCACCGTCATTCCGGCGAAAGCCGGAATCTCATGAATGACCTGCCGTGGTAAAAAGATCCCGGCCTGCGCCGGGATGACGGGAAGGTGCGTAGAGACGACGGGACCGTGCCCCGGATGCCGGGAAAGTGCTTGGGATGCCGAAAGAGTGCACCCGGTTGACGGAAAGGTGCAGCCGCTATGCGTGCACAATCGCCTTCCATGACCAACGAATCGATAGAAATACCAACGGCGAAATGCCGGGAACACAGGGGTCGCTATGGAATTATCACCACGGGAAAAAGACAAATTACTGATCTTCACCGCCGCACTGCTGGCGGAACGCCGTAAGGCGCGTGGAGTGAAGCTCAACTATCCGGAAGCGGTGGCCTATATATCCGCGGCCATTATGGAAGGCGCACGCGATGGCCGCAGTGTGGCCGAACTCATGGGCTATGGCACCACCCTGTTGAGCCGCAAGGATGTCATGGAAGGGATACCGGAAATGATTCATGAAGTGCAGGTGGAAGCCACCTTTCCCGATGGCACCAAACTGGTGACCGTGCACAACCCCATTGTCTAGGGCCTGTTAACAGGCACTGGTGCCTTAAGGAGAAAAACCATGATTCCCGGTGAAATCAAAACCGCGGCAGGTGAGTTGAAACTGAATGCCGATCGTCCCACGGTGCGCATTTCCGTGGCCAATTCCGGGGATCGCCCCATTCAGGTGGGTTCCCATTATCATTTCTTTGAAACCAACCCCGCGTTGCAATTTGATCGTGCCCAGGCGCGCGGCTTTCGTTTGAATATTGCGGCGGGCACGGCGGTGCGTTTTGAACCGGGGCAAACCCGGGAAGTGGAATTGGTGGCCTATGCCGGGGAACGCAAGGTGTATGGCTTCCGTGGTGAAATCATGGGCAGCCTGGACAGTAAGAAAGGGGGAGCATGATGACGAACATCGATCGCCGTGCCTATGCGGAAATGTATGGCCCCACCGTGGGTGACCGGGTTCGCCTCGGGGATACCGAGTTATGGATTCAGGTGGAAAAGGATTACACCCTGTATGGGGAAGAAGTGAAATTCGGTGGCGGCAAGGTGATCCGCGACGGCATGGGCCAAAGCCAGCGCAAGAGCGCGGAAGTGGTGGATACCCTCATAACCAATGCCCTGATTCTGGATCACTGGGGCATTGTGAAGGCCGATGTGGGCCTCAAGGATGGCCGTATCACGGCCATTGGCAAAGCGGGCAACCCCGACATTCAACCGGGCGTAGACATTGTGGTGGGGCCGGGCACCGAAGTCATTGCCGGTGAAGGACAGATACTCACCGCCGGTGCCATCGATGCCCATATCCATTTCATTTGCCCACAGCAGGCGGAAGATGCCCTCATGTCCGGCGTTACCACCATGCTGGGGGGTGGCACCGGTCCTGCGGCCGGAACCAATGCCACTACCTGCACACCGGGGCCCTGGTATATCGAACGCATGTACCAGGCGGTGGAAGACATGCCGCTGAACTTCGGCTTTCTCGGCAAGGGCAATGCCAGCCTGCCGGCGCCCCTGGAAGAACAGATTCGCGCCGGGGCCATGGGCTTGAAACTCCATGAAGACTGGGGCACCACCCCGGCCGCCATTGATAACTGCCTTAGCGTGGCGGAAAAATACGATGTGCAGGTGGCCATACACACCGACACCCTCAATGAATCGGGTTTTGTGGAAGATACCCTGGCCGCCTTCAAAGGGCGCTGTATACACACTTATCACACGGAAGGGGCCGGTGGTGGCCATGCGCCGGATATCATCAAGGCTTGCGGGGAAGCCAATGTGTTGCCATCTTCCACCAATCCCACGCGGCCCTATACGGTGAATACCGTGGATGAGCATTTGGATATGCTCATGGTGTGTCACCACCTGGACCCCAACATTGCCGAAGACGTGGCCTTTGCCGAAAGCCGTATTCGCCGGGAAACCATTGCCGCGGAAGATATCCTGCATGACCTGGGGGCCTTTTCCATGATCTCTTCCGATTCCCAGGCCATGGGACGCATTGGCGAAGTGGTCACCCGTACCTGGCAGACGGCTCATAAAATGAAAGTGCAACGGGGCTGCCTGGCGGAAGATTCATCGCAACACGATAACTTTCGCGCCAAGCGTTACATCGCCAAATACACCATCAACCCCGCCATCACCCATGGCATTGCCCATGAAGTGGGGTCCGTGGAAACCGGCAAGCTGGCGGACCTGGTGTTGTGGAAGCCCGCCTTCTTTGGTGTGAAGCCTTCCCTGATCATCAAGGGGGGGATGATTGCCGCCGCCCCCATGGGCGACCCCAATGCCTCCATCCCCACACCGCAACCGGTGCACTACCGCACCATGTTTGGCGCCATGGGGCGCGCGCGCAGTGAAACCTGTGTGAGTTTTGTTTCCCAGGCGGCCCTGGATGTGGATATCGCCATTCCCCTCGGCTTGCACAAACGCCTGGTGGCGGTGCGCGGATGCCGAGCCGTGCGCAAGAAGGATATGATCCACAACCACTATCAACCCAAAATGGAAGTGGATTCGCAAACCTATGCAGTACGCGCCGATGGTGAATTACTCATCTGCGAGCCCGCCACGGAACTGCCCCTGGCGCAACGTTACTTTTTATTCTGAAACCCCATGCATGAATTCATACAGCGGAGCGATGGCTCCGCACCGGTATACGATACCCTCACGCTGCCCTTTGAAGCACGGCAGAAAAGCCGCCTGCGGGCGCGCCTGGATAATGGCGAAGATGCCGCCCTGTTTCTTGAGCGTGGAATGATTTTGCGCCATGGCGATACCCTGCAAAGCCGCGAAGGCCTGGTGGTGAAAATCAATGCCGCCGCGGAAACCGTATCCACCTTTTACAGCGAAGAACCCATCACCCTGGCGCGCGCCTGTTACCACTTGGGCAACCGCCACGTGGCATTGCAGATCGGTGAAGGCTGGGGCCGTTACCTGCACGACCATGTGCTGGATGAATTGGTGCGCGGCCTGGGCCTGCGAGTGGAAGTGGAACAAGCCCCCTTTGAACCGGAAGCTGGTGCCTACCAGGGAGGTGGCCATCACCATCACGGTCATTCCCATGGCCATGATCACCACAACCATGACCACCCGCATGACGGATAAGCATTCACTTTCCCTGGTGCGCCTGCTGCAACTGGTGAGCCCGGCACTGCCCGTGGGGGCCTATGCCTATTCCCAGGGGATGGAGCATGCAGTGCAGGCCGATTGGGTGCACGACCGCAACACGGCACAGGAATGGATTACCGGCGTAATGCAACACAATCTTGCCACCCTGGACTTGCCGGTGCTGTGCCGTTGCCATGATGCCTGGAAAAATGAAGATGAAACGGCCCTGCACCATTGGAGCCGTTTCCTGGGTGCGTGCCGGGAAACCGCGGAATTGCGCGCCGAAGACCGGCAAATGGGCCTGGCCCTATGTCGCCTGCTGCAGGATTTACAGATTGCAGAAGCAAACCCCTGGCTGGCGGAAGCGCATTGCAACTGGGTGCTTATGTTTGCCCTGGCCGCCGTACGCTGGGAAATACCACTGCCGGAAGCTTGCACTGGCTTCCTGTGGAGCTGGTGTGAAAACCAGGTGGCCGCCGCCATCAAGCTGGTGCCCCTGGGCCAGACCGATGGCCAACGCATACTGCAAGTGTGCAGTCAACAAATCCCCGGCCTGGTGCAACAGGCACAAACCCTGCCCGACGACGCCCTGGGGCAATTTTCACCGGCACTGGCTATTGGGAGTGCATTGCATGAGGGGCAGTATAGTCGGATGTTTCGGTCTTGAGGGGGGGTAGTAAGGCTGAGTATTTTGTGACTCGGAAAACCGGGGTCAGAAACCAGAAATTGCTAATATAGTCCTTTGGTCAAGAATCAAAGAATCAAGGGGCAAGAAAATCAATTGCTTTGAGCCTTTAGATCTGCGGTTGACAAGGGTATAACTATTGTTATACTTCATGACTATGAAGACAGCAATCTCTATACCCGACCCGATATTTAAAACAGCTGAAAGATTGGCGAAAAGGCTTGGCCTGTCTAGAAGCGAGCTATATGTCCGTGCAATTTCTAGTTATGTCGAGAAACACAAGAGCCAGAAAGTAACTGAGTTATTAAATGATGTTTACGATGATTCAGATAACCATGGATTGGAAGATGCATTTAAAAGAGCGCAGATGAGGGCCATTGACAAGGAAGAATGGTAAAGCATGATTTGCAAGAAAGGGGAAATCTGGTGGGCAGATCTTGACCAACCGAGAGGCTCGGAGCCCGGATACAGAAGACCAGTGGTAGTTATTCAGTCAGATGATTTCAATAAAAGTAAAATTCGAACCATCATTGTTGCAGTAATCACCTCAAATCTGAAACTTGGCAGAGCGCCCGGTAATGTATTTCTTAAAGCAGCAAAAAGTACAGGCTTAAACAGAGATTCCATAGTTAATGTTTCACAAGTAATAACTTTGGATAAGTCTTATCTGGTGGAAAGAGTTGGTAAGCTCACTTCAGTTCAGCGTGAT
>CBDUNQ010000181.1:0-5317 GCA_965368625.1 uncultured Gammaproteobacteria bacterium | reverse complement strand
TTACGCTGGGTAGCGGGACGAAGGGGGGGAGGCAGTCGCGCCATTCAAGGCCCGCAAAACGAAAGCAGCGCAATCTCTCTGGTAGGCCATCTCAACTTCATTCACCCGCACCGGGTACAGGTGGCCGGCACCACGGAAATCACCTATTTACGCAAACTGCGCAAGAATACCCGCATCGACACCCTCACCCAGCTGTTTTCCGGTTTATCAGACCTGTTGATCATCGGTGATGGCGAAGCTCCTCCCGATGAAATCAAGCAACGCGCGGAAGCCACTTCCACACCGGTACTGCGTTCCACCCGTTCTTCACAGGATCTGGTGAATTACCTGCAATATTATCTGAGCAGTCTGCTGGCGGAAAAAACCACGCTGCACGGAGTATTCATGGAAATCATGGGCGTCGGTGCCCTGATTACCGGCAGTGCCAGTATCGGAAAAAGTGAACTGGCCTTGGAACTGGTGGGCCGTGGCCATCGTCTGGTAGCGGACGATGCCCCCGAGTTTGCGCGCATGGCTCCGGACACCCTCAATGGCCGCTGCCCACCCATGTTGCAGGATTTTCTCGAAGTGCGCGGTCTGGGCATTTTGAATATCCGTTCCATGTTTGGCGACAGCGCCATCAAGCAAAACCGTAATCTGCGACTCATCATCCGCCTGGAAGATATGGGCGATGAGGACCTGCGCACCATCGATCGCTTACAGGGCTGCCGGGATGTGCGCACCATTCTCGGCGTGGACATCCCTGAAGTCACCCTGCCGGTGGCACCGGGACGCAACCTGGCGGTGCTGGCGGAAGCGGCGATTCGCAACCACACACTGCATCTGAAAGGGTACGATGCCAGCCAGGAATTCATGGAGCGTCAGGCGCTGTATATGGGAACCAAACCATGAAACTGTTGATCGTCAGTGGACTCTCCGGTTCCGGCAAGAGTGTGGCCCTCAACACCCTGGAAGACATGGGTTACTACTGCATTGACAATCTGCCCATGGGTCTGCTATCCACCTTTGCAAAACATCTGGCGGACCATACCAGTGGCCCCGGCATCGAACGGGTGGCGGCCGGTATCGATGCCCGCAATCATCCGGAGCAACTGCAAAAATTCGGCACCATACTGGATGAGCTGCAGGCCCTGGACATCCATTGCCAAATCATATTCCTGCAGGCCAGTGATACCACCCTGTTGAAGCGCTTCAGTGAAACCCGGCGCAAGCACCCACTCAGTGGCAAGGATATTTCCCTGGCCGATGCCATTGCCCGCGAGCGGGTGCTGCTCAATCCCATTTCCCAGGCAGCCAGTCTTTTTATCGATACCAGCCACACCAATGTGCACCAATTACGCGACCTGGTACAGGAACGGGTACAGCCGGGCGAACAGCGGGAACTGTCGGTGCTGTTTGAATCCTTCGGCTACAAACATGGCATTCCCGCCGATGCCGATTTTGTCTTTGATGCCCGCTGCCTGCCCAATCCCCACTGGATGCCCGAGTTGCGGCCCCTCACCGGCCGCGATGCCGCAGTGATTGAGTACCTGCAGCATCACCCAATGGTGGATAAGCTGTTCGATCAGATCCGCTCCTTTCTGGAGCACTGGATACCTCATTTCCAGGCCGACAAACGCAGCTACCTTACCATTGCCATCGGTTGCACCGGTGGCCAGCATCGGTCGGTCTATCTCAGCGAACGTCTGGCTGCCCATTTCCGCACTCAGATGACCCATGTAGCCCTGCGGCACCGGGAGCTGTCATGAGCGTTGGCGTATTGCTGGTTACTCATGGTCACGTGGGGGAAGCCCTGCTCGAATCCGCCATTGAAATTCTCGGCTGTTGTCCGTTGCAGACCCGTACCCTGCAAGCACCCAATGACTGTAACCCTGACCAGATCCTGGATCGTTCTCTGGCGCTGGCCAAGGAGCTGGATCAGGGCGAGGGCCTATTGGTATTGACAGACCTGTATGGCTCCACCCCAAGCAATATCGCCTGCCGTTTACAGGGGTTTCACGAGGCACGGGTCATTGCCGGCGTGAACCTGCCCATGTTGGTGCGCATTCTCAATTACCCATCTCTTCACCTGGAGGAATTAACCCACAAGGCCATCAGCGGGGGCCGGGATGGTGTTCTTCTCTGCAAAACACGGATCGAGTAAACCAATGACACAACAGGACTTTGAGATCATCAACAAACTCGGTCTGCACGCCCGTGCAGCCGCCAAGCTGGTTACCCTGGCCTCCCACTTCAGCAGTGAAATCATGGTCAGCCGCGATGGACAAAAGGTCAATGGCAAAAGCATTATGGGAGTAATGCTGCTGGCGGCATCCAAGGGAACGGTGATCACCATTTCGGCAGATGGAGATGACGAGAAGGATGCCCTGGAGCAATTGGGCAGTCTCATCGCCCGCCGCTTCGAGGAAGCCGAGTAATGGTTTGTATGATGCAGAGGCCGTTACCATGACACTCAGCCTTTCCGGAATCGGCGTATCCCGTGGGACTGTGATCGGCAGGGCGCACATCCTGCAACAGGATGTACTGGAAATTCAGGAACGGACGCTGTCGGAGGACTTGCTGGAAGCGGAGATTCAGCGCTACCAGAGTGCACTGGACCTTGCCCGCGAACAACTCAGCCTGATCCGCACACAGATTCCCTCGGCCACCCGCTCCGACATCATTGAATTCATCGATACGCATCTGTTGATGCTCAATGATTCCACGCTGACACACATTCCATTACACAATATTCGTGAACACCAGTGCAATGCCGAATGGGCATTGAAGTTACAGCAGGATGCACTGGTAGCGGTATTCGATGAAATGGATGATCCTTATCTGCGCACCCGCAAGGATGACGTGAATCACGTGATCAACCGTATCCTGCGCATTCTGCTGCAGCGTGACCCCGAGCAGGCATCCAGGGAACAAAGCGACCTGCAGGGCGCCATCATCCTGGCCAGTGACCTCACGCCCTCCGATACCGTACTGCTGTATCACCAGGGCGTGGCAGCCTTTGTCACCGAATATGGCGGCCCCCTCTCCCATACCGCCATACTGGCACGCAGCCTGGGTATTCCCGCCATTGTGGGCGTACACAATGCCCGGCGTTATATTCAGGAAGGTGAGGAACTCATTCTCGATGGCAACCAGGGAATCCTGCTGGCCGCCATGGATAACCGGGTGCTGGAGTATTATCAACAGCAGCAGCGGGACGAAGATGCCCACCGCAAACAACTGGCAAAGCTCAAAACCACCGCTGCCGTCACGCGGGACGGGGTCCAGGTGGAATTGTTGTCCAATATCGAGCTGCCCCAGGACATGGAAGCCACGCTTACGGCAGGCGCTGAGGGTATCGGTCTGTATCGCACCGAATTCCTGTTCATGAACCGCCCGGATACGCCCAGCGAAGAAGAACAACTGGAGCGCTATCTCGAAGTGGTGCGCGCCCTGGAGGGAAAACCGGCTACCATTCGGACCCTGGATCTGGGCGCCGATAAAAAGGTGGACAGCGGGCACAGCGAAGGACGCAGTAGCAGCAACCCGGCCCTGGGTCTGCGTGCCATCCGCCTCTGCCTCAAGGATCTCGACCTGTTCCGCCCGCAATTGCGCGCCATTTTACGCGCTTCTGCCCATGGTCCGGTGCGCATCATGATCCCCATGCTTTCCACCCAGAATGAGCTGGCCCAGGTTCTGCTGTTGATCGAGGAAACCAAGCAGCAATTACTGCAGGAAGGGCTCGACTTCGATGCGCGCATTCCCGTGGGTGGCATGATTGAAATCCCTGCCTCCGCCCTCACCGCCCAATGCTTTGCCGCCAAACTCGACTTTCTCTCCATCGGCACTAATGACCTGATTCAATACACGCTGGCCATTGACCGCATCGATGACGAAGTGGCCTATCTTTATGATCCATTGCACCCAGCGGTACTGCGTTTGATACAGATGACCCTGGACGCCGGACAGGTGGCGGGAATTCCGGTCTCCATGTGCGGTGAAATGGCCGGTGATCCGCGCTTCACCCGTTTACTACTGGGCATGGGCCTGCGTCAATTCAGCATGTACCCCACCAGCATCCTGGAAGTAAAACATTGCATTCAGCACAGTTCGGTGGCCGAAGCGGGCAAACTCGTCGACCAGATCATCAGCTGCAACGATCCGCAAACCATCCATGACCGCCTGGAAGAACTCAACCAGCTACCCATGAAATAATGCACTTTTGTCAGTCTGACCGATTTTCCCATTGAAGACAGGGAGTTTCCTGAAATCATTTTCCACTGCATGGAGACCCCGGCCTGGCGCATAGAACCCCTTTGGGTTGCCCCTGGATCCCCTTTGGGGATCCAGGGATTCCCCATCGTGCTCCGCACGATCTGGTCACATTATGCGTACCTCACCCTGCGGGTCGAGACAGGCCGGGATAACGGTGGTTTGCTTTCATGAATACCATACTCATGCGGCTCAAGACGATCATTTTTTTCCTCGTCATACCGGCGAAAGCCGGTATCCTTTTACTGAAGCACGAGGTTTACGAGATCCCGGCCTCCGCCGGGATCTTTTTATGATGGCAGACTACTCAAACGATACCGGCAGACACCAGGACCACTGTGGATCAACCGGAATAACCGTTTCTTCAGCGATTCCTTTAAAAAAACACCTTCCAGACTAACCATTCTTTCACCTTTGCAGCTTATGCTGCCCGCATACCCCTGCTACACTGCACACAGGAATTTCATCACCCTCAGAAGCGACGAGGCTTTTCATCCATGGCTGAAACTGCCGAACAGGAAAACACCCCAAGCCAACTGGAACTGCTGTCCGAGGCACTACACAGCGGTGCCGCGGGCAAAGTACGCCGCCTGCTGGTCAATCTCAACCCGGCGGAAATCGCGCACCTGCTGGAATCCCTGCCCCATGGCCCCCGGGAACTGCTCTGGGAACTGGTGGATACGGAAAACCACGGGGAAACCCTGCTGCATGTAAACGATGAAGTACGCGCCGGCCTGATCGATGAAATGGAAACCGCCGAGCTGGTGCGCGCCACGGCCGGGCTCGACACCGATGATCTGGCGGATTTACTCCATGACTTGCCGGGCGTGGTAATCCATGAAGTTCTCCGCTCCATGGAATTACACTACCGGACGCGATTGGAATCGGTGCTTTCCTACCCGGAAGATACCGCTGGCGGCTTGATGAATCTGGACACCATCACCATTCGGGCGGATGTGAGCCTGGATGTGGTGTTGCGCTATTTACGTCTGCGTGGCGAACTGCCGCAACTCACCGATAGTCTGATTGTGGTCAACCGCAGTGAGCGCTATCTGGGTATGCTGCC
>CBDUNQ010000180.1:0-5326 GCA_965368625.1 uncultured Gammaproteobacteria bacterium | reverse complement strand
GGCGCAGGTTCCGGTGCAGGTTCCGGTGCAGGTTCCGGTGCAGGTTCCGGTGCAGCGATCACATTCAGGCTTGCCGTTGCCGGTTGACTGCTGGTCAGTCCATCGTTTACCTGGATACTGAAACGGCGGATTCCTTCGATGCCGGTTTCATTTGCACTATAAAAGCGGATGCTGCGTATTGCTGCCTGATAGTTTTCTATGCTGTCGACGCCACTCAAGGTGAGCGTGGCCGTTGCCGGGTCCCAGCTGGAGGTAATGGTGTCGCTTGCACTATAACGCAATTCATCGACATTGCTCTGGTAGCCGCTGCTGATGATAAGCAGTGCGCCACTGAGTTGTGCGTTATCGGTGTCCATTACGATGGCATCTGGTGAAACGGCAGGTGCGGGATCGCCGGTTCTATACTCAATAGAAGATGAGCTGTTTACCGTGGGAGCTGCATTATTGGTCGAGCTTACCAATGCCAGATTATTACTGTTTTCGGTGTCAAGGCTGGCGCTGGAAATGCTTGTACTGGTGCTAAAGTCCCCGGATTCGGAAGGTAACCGTACATGGGCAGATAAGGCACTGCTCTGGTTGTTTGCCAGTGTATCCAGGGTACAGGTTCCCGGGCTGCTGCAATCCCATCCATCGCCGCTGAAATCAAGCAGGGATGCACCACTGGGTATCGTTATAGTGGCTACCAGGCTTCGCGCGGCATCCGGCCCGGCATTACTTACCTCAATGCTATAGTCCTGTTGTGATCCAGGTTCAAGAACGCTTTGCTGGGTATTTATGCTGATCGTAACATCAGCGACATCGGCTTCGAATGCACCGATGTCACAGCTATTGCTGGCAACACGATCAAAATTGCGTTGATCCTCTCCTTCACAGCTGTTGTTTCCATTGCCGGGTGTCAGTGAGTTGCCAGCATCCAGGGCTGGACTGCTTAGCTGTAGTGCATGTGTTGGCGTCAGGCCACCATTGTCGCGTAGCGGCGCAAGCAGGGGGATGACTGGGCTCAGGTTGGTGCCACTCAGATCACCAACTGAGGCGCTAAAAGTGCACCCGGTATTTTCGCCAAGCAGATTATAGCCATAGGAAGTCAGTGTGCCGGCGCATTCCGGCGTGGTATTGGAATCCGCGGTGTTACCCGCAAGAATGCTGTTACGGATATTGGTTGTGCCGTAACTGTATATTCCGCCTCCATCGGCACTCGCGGTTACCCGGTTGTCAGTAATTGTGCTGTTCCATACATGCAGGGTATCGTTACTGCCGACATGAATTCCCCCACCGGAGAGGCTGGCCGTATTGCCGCTGATGGTGCCGTTTTTGAGTACGACAGTACTGTTGGTGAATTTTGTGCTGATGCCGCCGCCATAGAGTGCGCTGTTGTCACTTATGGTGGTGCGCGTGATCATTGCCTCTGACAGGAAAGAGTTCATCAGGCCGCCACCCAGCTGTGCACTGTTGTTCCTGATTATACTGTCTCTGATGCTGGTGCTGGCGAGGGTGAAATTGGCAAAGCCGCCACCATCGCTACTGGCCGTGTTACTCTGAATAATGGTGCGCTCGAGAATGAGGTCGGTATAGGCAACACTGAAAAGTCCTGCGCCTGTATTGCTGCTGTTATTCTCAATAATCGAGTCTCGTATAATAACAATGCCGCCGGATTCATTGGAGATTCCGCCGCCATTGCCCCCACCAGGGTTCCCGTTTCGAATGCTCAGCCTGCTGAGTTGTGTGAAGGGTGTTCCCCAGAGGTGAAACACACGGTCAATACCATTGCCATCGATGATGGTTGTGTCTGCCGCTTCCCCGTTGATGGTCAGCATGTCAGTAATATCAAGGTCGCCGCTGGCAGAGGCGTTTTCCCCTGTGCCGGCAATGGTCAGCATATAGATGCCCGCCGGTACATTGATGGTGTCTGCGCCGGCCAATGCATTGGTGTCCTCGATGGCTGCGCGCAGGGTGCACTGACCATTGCCTGGTGAGGTTTCGCAGATTCCATCTCCGATCAGGCTGTCATTACGATCCAGTGTGCTGTTGACGGTGAAGATGGCATTTTCCATTGCAACCGCTTCGTGTGCGCCAATGTCGCAGGGTGTTAAGGCGCTGCGATTGATATTGCGCTGGTCATCCGCCTCACATGCGCTTGCACCGCTGCCCGGTGCGGCTGGATTACCGCTGTCACGCGCAGGGCTGCTATTCAGCAGCCTATGCGTTGGCGCGGCGCCGACATTATCAAGCAAGGCATCCAGTAGCGGGTCAAGCGGGCTGACGGCAGTGCCTGCCTGGTCACCCGATGTCGCTGTAAACGTGCAGCCAGTGCTATCCCCAAGCAGGTTGTAGCCTGTGGACTGTATACCGGTACAGTCAGGTGCTTCACCACCAGAGTCAACATTCGCGGCAATAATGCTATTGCTGGTACTGGGTGAAGAAATGGTATGGGCTATGCCGCCACCGTTACCACTCCCGTCATTATCGCTGTCGGCAACATTGTTGGTAATGGTGAGATTGTTCAATGTGGCGGTATTGTTGCTGCCACTGTATGCACCTCCATTTCTCGTGGCGCGGTTTCCGCTCAGGGTGGAGTTTTTCATGGTAAGAAAACTGGCCAAGCCTTCTGCTATTCCGCCGCCATCGCCATTACTTGCAGTATTGTCCTGCAGCGTGGTGCGGGTGATGTACATGGAGGAATACAGCGTATAGATGCCACCACCGGAGTTTGCGCTACAGTCATGAATGTGCAGATTATCCAGCAGTACATTGGAGCTATTACCCACGTTGGCGATACATCCGCCTACCTTGTTGACAAAGTAACCTGGTGTATTGTTGCCGGCGACGCCGTTTATCAGCGTCATATTGGAGATGGTGACGTTACCGGCAAAAATGATTTCAAAAACACGGTCGATGCCATTGGCATCAATACTGGTGAGTGCCGGTGACACACCATTGATGGTGAGTGCGCCGGTGATATCCAGGTCTCCGGTGGCGGCATTATGTTCGCTGTTCCCGGGAATCGTGAGTTCATACTTCTCCGCGGCCAGATTGATCACATCGGCACCCGCCAGCGCATTGGTTTCCTGCACCGCTGCGCGCAGGGTGCAATTTGCAAAGAGGTCGGCGCATACGCCATCCCCCGGATTGCTATCCTGGCCATCAAGCGGGGTGTTAACCGTAAAATAGGCGGCGTGGGCCGGCGTACTTGCCAGCCAGGTCAGTAACGCCAGAAAACGGCCTATCTCTCTGAAAATTAGAGATAAACTCATATGTGACTACCGGTGGTCCACTACTCATAGATAGTAAACAGGTAGCGGCCAGCGCCGGGAAATCTTCATTTTCAGTGACTTGGGTTTATTGGGGTCTATCGAAGCGCAAAAAAAACGGGACCGACAGGTCCCGTTTTCATCGCTTTAAAAGCCGACCAATTCAGCAAGTGCTTATGCTGCCTGGTATTTCTCCTTGGCTTCACGCGCCGCCCTGGCTTGCTCTTCATCATAGGCCTTGCCGGACCAGAGCATTTCGTAGGCGATTTCCTCGTTACCGTTTTCGCAGAGCTCCAGTACCTCCTGAAAAAG
The DNA here is from genome assembly GCA_965368625.1 of uncultured Gammaproteobacteria bacterium. Lineage (GTDB taxonomy): Bacteria > Pseudomonadota > Gammaproteobacteria > DSM-19610 > DSM-19610 > JAIVHA01. The sequence continues at coordinate 1,766 of CBDUNQ010000180.1, read as the reverse complement.
CGGCTGGAAGGTTTCACTCTTGTGGGATTCCTCGTGATCTTCAAAGGTATTCCAGAAGGTGATGATCAGGGCTTCTTTTCCCTTGAGCTCACTTTCCACGGCTTGTCCGATGGTGGAGCCTTCATTGGAGACCTGGCCCTTGTTGAGGCAGACAAAGCCGCCCACAAAACCGGTTTCCGAATGGTAGGTCTTCACGTTTTCACACAGGGTTGCCACCCGTTCCTGCAGGTCATCCACAGTATATTCGGGCTTCAGAATGACGCGGTTTACGGTTACCACGCCATCGTGGGGGAAATTGGCAATCAGTCCACTCATGGCAGAACCTCCAGGTAAGTTAGTAAATAAGAGGTAACTAATATATAAAAACATACTAAATTAGTCAAGCATTAGTGCATCAATTAATGAAATTTATCTATAATTTAACATCATGTTTTATAATGTAATTATTTCGATTCCCTGTCATGGGGAGGCAGCTTGGCCTGTCTGAATGGCTTGATTCTGGTAGGGGTGGGCGCTGTGGTATATCCCTTCGTGTGCGTTCCTGGTGTGTGGAAAGGGAAAATTTTCCGGGCACCTGCGCTTTTCAGTAGGTTGCACAAGAAGGGGGTGGGGCGGGTTTCCCGCAGGGTACCGAGCTGAAAAAAGACGATACCCCGAGAAATACACCAGGTCCTGGCACCTGAGGGAGGTGCTCAGGTGATCGGGTATGGGGAGGGAGGCATTCGCTCCCGGGCGGTTGGTGCATGCCACAGCTTATGCAAACGCAGGTTGGAACACGGGCTGGCCTGTGCCCTGTGTGGCTGTGAAAAGGCCTTGGTACATCTGGGCAAGAGCCCCCCCGGGCCCCGTTTTCCGGGGCAGGGGGCAGAGATCATCAGCTGTATTTTTCCTTGGCTTCCTGGGCGGCTTTGGCCGCTTCTTCGTCATAGGCCTTACCGGACCAGAGCATTTCGTAGGCGACTTCCTCGTTACCGTTTTCGCAGAGTTCCAGCACCTGTTCAAACAGCGGCTGAAAAGAGTCGCTTTTATGGGATTCTTCGTGGTTCTCGAAGGTATCCCAGAAGGTGATGATCAGGGCTTCCCGGTCCTTGAATTCACTTTCCACGGCCTGGCCGATGGTGGAGCCCTCATTGGATACCTGCCCTTTGTTTTTACAAACGAAGCCGCCAATGAATCCAGTAGTGGAATGGTAGGTCTTCACATTTTCACACAGGGTGGCCACCCGCTCCTGCAGGTCATCCATGGTGAATTCCGGCTTCAAGATAACCCGGTTGATAGTAACAATTCCATTGTAGGGAAAGTTTGCGATCAGTCCGCCACTCATAAACATTTCTCCTTGATTTACTTTGATTTGCACGCAAGCCTAACAAAAAACCCCCGGCCATGCGATGCGATTCTGTTACCCCTTTGTCACGATTCCCGTTCGATCATGAAGGTTGTAGCAGTACAAACAAGGCGGTATCGCCACGTTCAATATTAAGCAGCAATCGCCCGCGCGACATGGATCCGGCCAGTTTCTGCAGGGATTTGAGATCTTCCACCGCGACCCGGTTCACCGATACGATGCGGTCACCGGCACGCAAGCCGGTTTGCCAGGCATGGCTGCCACGTTCGATGGAGGTGACAAAGATTCCGGTTTGTCTGCCGAATTCGGTACGCGGCTCGCGGATATGGGAAATCTCGCAACCGGTGAGATGAAGGTGCAGGTTGGCTCCGGCAATGCTCTCCAGCTCTGGCTCGGCAATGACTGCACGTATCTGTCGGTG
>CBDUNQ010000179.1:0-5351 GCA_965368625.1 uncultured Gammaproteobacteria bacterium | reverse complement strand
GCCAATGTCTGGTGGATGCCCTGGAAGAGGTGCATGCCGAGCCGTTTGCATTCCCCCTGGACCTCCTGGGTGCCTGGCCAAAACCGGGCATTCTCTGGCTGGCACCCGCACACCCGCCGGTGGAATTGATACACTTGGCGCAACAGGTGCAAGCACGGTTGATCCCCTGTGGCTATCAGCCGGAAACCCGTGCCTATCAGCCACATGTCACCCTGGCACGCAACTGGAAAACCCCTGTGGAGATGCAAGCCCTGACGGAACCGCTTCCCATCCTCTGGCCGGTGGAGGACGTGGTGCTGGTGGAATCCCGGTCCGCCCGACCCGGGCCTCAGTACCGGGTGCTGGAACGCTGGCCGCTGGGGCGCAAAACGGCGCGCAACCCGTAGTTTGGTAAAAGCCCTTGTCAGAATAATTCCGAGTACTGTATATTTACCCAGTCCGTAATTCAGTGGCCTAGCAAGCAATGCCGCTGAATGGCTGTAAAAGTTCCTTTAATTGATTGAAAAATATGTTTTTAATCAATTGGACCCAGGCGCTTAGCGCAATGCGGACAATGTGTGATAATCGCAACGCTTCAGACAGTCCCCGGGGCAAGGATGATCCCGGCAGCAACCAGACGACGGGGGATACAGAGCTATGGATGACAACAAACGCAAGGCACTAAGCGCGGCACTGGGCCAGATCGAAAAGCAATTTGGCAAGGGTGCGGTAATGCGCATGGGTGATGTGGGTGCCAGGGATATTGAAGTGGTGTCCAGTGGCTCCCTGGCGCTGGATGTGGCACTGGGTGTTGGAGGTTATCCCCGCGGTCGTGTGGTGGAAATCTATGGCCCGGAATCCTCGGGAAAAACCACCCTGACCCTGCAAGCCATCGCCGAAGTGCAAAAGGCGGGAGGCACGGCCGCATTTGTGGATGCGGAGCATGCCCTGGATCCCGTCTATGCGGAAAATCTTGGTGTGAATGTGGACGACCTTCTGGTTTCCCAGCCGGATACCGGTGAGCAGGCCCTGGAGATTGCCGACATGCTGGTGCGCTCCAATGCCGTGGATATGGTGGTGGTGGATTCGGTGGCCGCCCTCACGCCCAAAGCGGAAATCGAAGGTGAAATGGGCGACTCCCACATGGGGCTGCATGCGCGCCTGATGTCCCAGGCACTGCGCAAGCTTACCGCCAATATCAAGCGTTCCAATACCCTGGTGATTTTCATCAACCAGATCCGCATGAAAATCGGCGTCATGTTCGGTAACCCGGAAACCACCACCGGCGGTAATGCCCTGAAATTCTATGCCTCGGTACGGCTGGATATTCGTCGCATCGGTGCCATCAAACGGGGCGATGAAATCATCGGCAATGAAACCCGGGTGAAGGTGGTGAAGAACAAGGTGGCCCCTCCCTTCCGTCAGGCGGAATTTGAAATCCTCTATGGTGAGGGGGTTTCCCGCATGGGGGAAATCATTGAACTGGGCGTCAAGCATGGCTTTATCGACAAGGCCGGTGCCTGGTACAGCTACCAGGGCGATCGCATTGGCCAGGGCAAGGAAAATGTGCGTAAGTTCCTCTTGGATAACCCGGAGATCGCTCAATCCATTGAGACCCAGTTACGGGCAGAGTTATTGGTGAAGCCGAAACCGAGAGCGGGTCAGGAAGAAGATGCCGAGGCACTGGAAGAAGCCTGAGTCTCCCCAGGTGCAGGCTTCCGCAGCGCCGGATCCTGAGGAAATTTACCGTCGCGCGCTGGGCTTGCTGGCCCGGCGTGAACATAGCCGACTGGAGTTGCAGCGTAAGCTGATGTCCCGTGGTATAGGCCTGGAAGTGCTGGCACCGGTGCTGGATCGTCTGGCGGCGGAGAAGCTGCAGAGTGATGCGCGCTTTGCCGAGCAATACGTCCATCAGCGGCAGGTGCGTGGTTTCGGACCATTGCGTATTCGCGCCGAACTGAATGAACGCGGTATTGATAGCGCTACCCTGGAGCATGCCTTGGAAGATATTGGCGTATCCTGGGGTACGCTCGCCGTTACGGTGCGGCACAAGCGCTTTGGATGTCAGCCGCCGGAAGATATCAAGGCGCGGCTGCGGCAGACCCGTTTTCTGCAGCAGCGCGGCTTTCAGTCGGACCATATTCGTGAAGCCTTGAATGCAAATACCAAACCGGAAAACACCCTGGGTGAGGTGCAAGACCGGTATTGATGTGATGCATTAACAAGCCTGCATTAATATTATATTTCAGAATGAGTTATCGGTATTTTGTAATGTTATTTATAGGATGCTTGATGGCTGGCTCTTGGCGCTGGCGTAGCCACCGGGCAATCGCTATGGCGTGCCATACACTATAAATTTTCGTGCTTATGCCGTAACGCCGGGATCATTAGATAGATTTCCAGCGTTTCCCTGATATTGAGCGAATGGCTTCGTGATTTCGCGGTGTGGGATTCTGAGCCATTGACTGCTTGCCCTGGGCTCTTTGCTTGGGGCGAACCATGAGTGATCCCGACGCAGGGCTGAGCGCCTTCACTCTGGCCAAGCAGGCCCCGGCCGGGAGCGGGTAAACCCCGCTAACAACAGGGCAAGTAGATGAATTTCCCTCAATTACACCTATTTATCTACTGTCTGGCGGTGGTAGGATTACGACCTGGCCGAATAACCCAATGTTGAGTTCCATGTCTACCAGCAAAGAAGTGCGACAATTGTTTTTGGATTTCTTCCATGAGCGCAACCATGATGTGGTGGCTTCCAGCCCCCTGGTGCCGGCAGAGGACCCCACACTGCTGTTTACCAATGCCGGAATGGTGCAGTTCAAGGATGTTTTCCTGGGCAAGGAAACCCGCAACTATACGCGGGCGGTTTCCAGCCAGCGTTGTGTGCGCGCCGGTGGCAAGCACAATGACCTGGAAAATGTGGGTTATACCGCGCGCCACCATACCTTCTTTGAGATGCTCGGAAATTTCAGCTTCGGTGACTATTTCAAGGAAGAAGCCATTCACTATGCCTGGGAATTCCTTACCCAGGTGTTGAAGTTGCCGGCAGACCGCCTCTGGGTCACTGTGTATGAAGAGGATGAAGAAGCGGCAGACATCTGGCTCAACAAAATCGGCGTATCGCCACAGCGTTTCAGCCGTATTGGTGCCAAGGACAATTTCTGGTCCATGGGGGATACCGGCCCCTGCGGTCCCTGTACCGAGATTTTCTATGACCACGGACCGAATGTGCCCGGCGGACCGCCCGGCAGTCCGGAAGAAGACGGTGATCGATATATTGAAATCTGGAATCTGGTCTTCATGCAGTATGACCGGGACAAGGATGGCAACCTGAGCCCACTGCCCAAACCCTCCGTGGATACCGGCATGGGTCTGGAGCGTCTGGCCGCGGTCATGCAGGGCGTGCACAGCAACTACGAAATCGATCTTTTCCAGCATCTCATCAAGGCTGCCGCGGCATTGGCCAACACTCGGGACCTGAGCCATAAATCCCTGCGCGTCATTGCCGACCATATTCGTGCCTGTGCCTTTCTGGTGGTGGATGGCATCGTGCCATCCAATGAAGGGCGCGGGTATGTGCTGCGGCGTATTGCCCGGCGCGCTATCCGTCATGGTCACAAGCTGGGTATTCAGGAAAGCTTTTTCTATAAACTGGTAGGCCCGTTGATTGAGCAAATGGGTGAGGCCTACCCCGAGCTGGTCAAGGCGCGGGACAATGTAGAGCGGATTCTGCGGCAAGAGGAAGAGCGCTTCGCGGAAACCCTGGACCATGGCATGAAGATTCTTGATGAAAGCATTGCCAGGCTTGCGGGCAAGGTGATTCCGGGTGAAACCGTGTTCAAGCTCTACGATACCTATGGTTTTCCTACGGACCTGACTGCCGACATTGCACGTGAAAGAAACCTGGATCTGGATATGGCGGGTTTTGAGGTGTGCATGGCGGCGCAGCGGGATCGTGCCCGGGCCGCCAGTGCCTTTGGTGTGGAGTACGGGGCCGGTATGGATGTGCAGGGTACCACCGAATTCACCGGCTATGGACAATTGACCGATCGGAGCAGGGTTACGGCTCTGTTTCAGGATGGCAAGGCCGTCGATGTCTTGCAGGCAGGACAGCAGGGTGTGGTGGTGTTGGATCATACGGCGTTTTATGCCGAGTCCGGTGGCCAGGTGGGCGATCAGGGTAGTCTGAGTACTTCCACGGCGCGCTTCCAGGTACAGGATACCCAGAAGCAGGGCCAGGGTGCCTTTACCCACATGGGCACGCTGCTGGAAGGGTCGTTGGCCGTTGGTGATGAAGTGCTGGGGGAAGTGGATGCACCCAGGCGCAAGGCCACCATGCTGAATCATTCGGCCACCCACCTGTTGCATGCCGCGCTGCGAAAGGTACTGGGTGATCATGTACAGCAAAAGGGTTCTCTGGTGGATCCGGACCGTTTGCGTTTCGACTTTACCCACTTCGAACCGGTTACGCAGGAGCAACTGGCAGAGCTGGAGTATATGGTGAATCAACAGATTCGCACCAATGTGGCCGTGGAAACCCGGGTGATGCCCATTGAGCAAGCCATGGAATGCGGTGCCATGGCCCTGTTTGGTGAAAAGTATGGGGATGAGGTTCGGGTACTCTCCATGGGGGATTTCTCTGTGGAATTGTGTGGTGGGACTCATGCCGGCCGGGTGGGTGATATCGGCTTGTTCAAAATCACCAATGAAACCGCTACGGCCTCCGGGGTGCGCCGCATCGAAGCCGTCACCGGTGCCGGGGCCCTGGCCTATGTGGAAGAAACCGAGGCCAACCTGCGCCACATCGCCCAACTGGTAAAGGCCGGTCGGGAAGATGCCCAGGCCAAGGTGGGGCAATTGGTGGAAAAAACCCGCCGTCTGGAAAAGGAACTGGAAATGCTCAAGGCCAAGCTGGCCAGTAGCCAGGGTTCAGACCTTGCCGGCCAAGCGGTGGATGTCAACGGTGTCAAGGTGTTGGCAGCGCGCCTGGAAGGGGGCGATGCCAAAACCCTGCGCGAAACCGTGGACCAGTTGAAAAACAAACTGGGCTCTGCCGTGGTGGTGCTGGCGGTGGTGGATGGCCAGAAGGTATCCCTGGCAGCCGGGGTCACCAAGGATCAGGTGGGTCAGGTCAAGGCAGGAGAACTGGTGAATGCCGTGGCCCAGCAGGTGGGTGGCAAAGGGGGAGGCCGACCGGACATGGCCATGGCGGGCGGCAGTGAGCCCGACCAGCTGGAACCTGCCCTGGCTTCGGTGGTGGACTGGGTGCGGGCACGAATTGCGGTGGCAGCGGTTTAAAACCGCGTGGATTTGTAGTTTAATGCGCCTCTGATTTTTTCCGCTTCCCAGGTGGTAATTCCCCTAGTGGTGACAGT
>CBDUNQ010000178.1:0-5381 GCA_965368625.1 uncultured Gammaproteobacteria bacterium | reverse complement strand
TACTGGGTGCCCGCTATACGGATCACGATACCCTGGAAAACAAAACCAGCTGGGAACTTTCCTACGGTTATCACTGGAGTGCGACAACGCGCTTCTATGCTTCGGCAGGTACCGCCTTCCGCGTACCGGACAGTACCGACCGCTTTGTTGGCTTCGGTGGCAACCCCAACCTGAAAACCGAGGAATCCTTCAATCGTGAGCTGGGCTTCGCCCATCGCTTCAGTGACCACCACGCCCTGCAGGCTTCCCTGTTCTACAACGATATCGATCATTTGATTGCCTACGATAACGTGGCCTTTCAATTATTGAATACCGATGAAGCCAGAATCCGCGGCCTGGAATTGATGCATCGCTATACCCAGGGGGCACTGGAATTATCCAGTACGCTGACTTTACAGGACCCACAGGACCGCAGCAGTCATCAGCAATTGCCTCGTCGCGCCAAACGCAGCCTGACCCTCAATGCCCACTACGACTTCGATAGCTTCTCTGCCGGCATGCAATTCTATGCCAGTAGTGCACGCCCCGACTCCGCCTTTTCCGACACCCGCAACGGCGGTTATGGTTTACTCAACCTGACTGCCAGCAAAGACCTGAGTAACACGCTGCGGCTGGACTTGAAGCTGGAAAATGCCCTAGACCAGCACTATGTATTGGCCGATGGTTTCAACACCCAGGATCGTGCCTGGTTTGTCAGCCTGCATTACCAGCCGGAGTAATCTCCATGGAAGGAAGGATCGGCGCTTTTCTATTGTTGTCCGCCCTTTCCCATGGCTTGTTGCTGCCTGCCTTCTGGAGTCCTCACCCCTCTCCGGGCACGAATCATCGCGTGCTGCAGGTCAGCATGCTGACGGCAAGACCGGCAGCGGATACCACGCCGCCGGACAGTAGCCGGGCCCGTCAGTTGGAGAGCCACAAGATGCAGTTGGACCCGCCACCCAAGCCACGCGCCCGGTCGGTGACTCCGCTGAATGCGCCCGCGACACAAGCCCTGCCTGTACCGGCAGGCACATCTGCAAGCACACCCAGGCCGGCCTTCACAAAGACGTCGGCATCCGATCAGACACGGCGTGCGCCGGCTGCACCATTCGTGGAAGCCCGGTCTGATCCACGCATGCATTCCCGAACGGCACCAGACACGGAAAAACACACTCCGGCGGAAACTTCCCTGCAGGTAGCACAACAACAGGCCAGCGCACAAATTCAACAACGCTTGTTGCATTCATTCCAGTATCCCGGCCTTGCCCGGCGCAAAGGCTGGCAGGGTCTGGTCACCCTGAGTATTCGCGTGGAGGTGGATGGCCGTTTGAGCCATATTCGCCTGCTGTCTTCCTCCGGTTATGGCTTGCTGGACCGATCGGCCCTGCAGGCCGCTGCAGGGATACGCATGCTGGACCGGCTGTCACACAGCCCGGCCCCTCTGGAACTGGTGATTCCGGTACAGTATCGCTTACTGGACAGTTAACACCCACATACAGGTCACAGGCACCTGTCACAATCCACTTTAACTGCGGAGCCACTATGGGAAACCGTCTTTCAAAGATCTATACGCGCACCGGTGATCAGGGCGATACCGGATTGGGAAACGGCCAGCGGGTTGCCAAGGACCATGCCCGGGTCGAGGCCTATGGTACCGTGGATGAACTGAATAGTTGCCTGGGGCTGGTATTGACCCACAGCCTGCCGAGTGAGCTGCTGGAAATCCTGGTGGATATTCAACATCGCTTGTTTGACCTGGGTGGCGAACTCTCCATTCCCGGTCATTTTGTCATGCAGGATGCCGATGTATCTGCACTGGAACAATCCCTGGACCGCCTCAATGAACACCTGCCGCCACTACAGGAATTCATCTTACCGGGAGGTTCTCCCGCGGCGGCCAGCTGTCATCTGGCGCGCACCGTTTGCCGTCGCGCGGAACGTCGCCTGATCAGCCTCGCAGCACAGGATGATACGGTGAACCCCATTGCCATCCGCTATCTGAATCGTCTTTCGGATCTGTTGTTTGTCATGGCACGCAGCATGAACCGGCAGGCAGGGGTAGCCGATGTGCTCTGGCAGCACGAGCGCGGCACTCCCTGAGTCTTGCTTCGTTGCCGGTTACTTCAGGCAACCATGGGGGATGTCTCACGGCGCCCAGCCAGGCTCCACCGGTCCTTGACTACCCCGTTCGCGGCGCACCTGGTCCAGAATGGCACAAAGCCGGGCTACGCCCTGCAGCATGCGCGGAGTTGGCCGGTGCAGTAAATCGGCAGAGAGTTGAAAAAGATGGCCATGCGCAACCGCGGACAGGGATGGCCAGCGCTGCCAGTAGGTACGCCATTGGGATTCCGGAGCCGCGGTATCGCTGGCCAGGATCACTTCCGGGTTCGCAGCCAGCACCGCTTCCAGGTCTACACTGAAGGCCCGCTGCGGCTGTGTGGCAAATACATTCACCCCACCACAAAGGGACAGGGCATCACTGAGTATATGGGTTCCCCCCAGGGTCATCAGTGGCTGTTGCCAGATTTCCATAAACACCCGTACTCGGGATGCCTCGGCATAGGTTTCACGCAAGACATTAAGATCGGCCCGAAACTGCCGGGCAGCTTCCTGTGCCTGCCCCACTCGGCCAGTGAGTTGCCCAAATCGCTCCAGGGTAGCCGCAATGGCATCCAGATTGCCCGGTTCGGAGCGGAACACCGGAATCCCCATGGCTTCCAGTCGCTCCAGGGCATGGGCGGCATTGCCACTTTGCCAGGCAATGACCAGGTCCGGCTGCAAGGCCACTATCCGTTCCAGGTCCAGCCCCTGACCACTGCCGATACGTGGCAACTGGCGCGCCTGCACCGGGTAATCACTGTATTGCGAAACCCCCACCAGTTGCGCACCCGCACCCATGGCAAACAACAGCTCTGTAATATGGGGCGCAAGACTGACCACTCGAGTGGCGGCTTGTTCCAGGCGCAGCCGATGCCCGGCGTCATCGCGCACCTGAATGGCGGCCCACAGTGGCCCCATGGACAACAACCAGGCAGCCATCAGCAAACCGCATACCAGCCAAGGGACATTGCCTCGGTAACCGTACATGGTTTCCTCATCGGGTCTGCGAGAGTGGCAGTGTAGCGCCCTGTGCCCGGCAGTGGAACCATAGGGTATACTCACCGCCCGACACTCAATACCCAGCCGATGGATATGCGCCCATTCAAAGAAATTCTCGCCAAGCTGCCTTCCATTGAGCACATTGCCCGCCTGGAGTTGCTGGATACCCACGGCACAACAGTGGACAGCATCGTGAATGAACCCGGCAAGCAAGGTTCCCTTGCCGTGTATCACCAGGTTTCACTGCAACATGACTTGCTTGATGCACAAGCCGCGCGCGCCGCGCTGACCCTGTTTGCCGAGCATGTGGCTGATGCCCAGCAATATCCCGGCAAACACCCCAATATTGACCGCCTGTTCACAATCATTGACCAGCATCTTCACTACCGAATCCGCATCATCCACGCTGATCATTCATAGACGAAAGACCAAGACAGGCATCCTGCACTGATCCCAATGAGCAAGTGATTTACCATCCACCGTCACCCTGCAAAGGCGCGGCTGGCTTGCACGTAACAAATAAGGTCATTGGCAACTGTCTTCCGCACCCCCCCTGGAAGCGGAGTGCCCGTTGCGACCGGTAATCAGTAACATTTCCGCTCCAGGACTGGCCTTTGTCTGTCGGTCATGATAATAAGAGCCCATCAATGACACACACCCGCCTACATCGTGGCAATACCACCGTTCGCCTCGCTATCGTGGTCATTTTGCTGGTGCTCATCAGTGCCGCGAGCATGCTCTGGCTGCTCTACCAGTCCACCCTGGATGCCGCCCGGGATGCCCTGAATCTCCAGCAGCAAACCAATGCCAATTACATTTACAATCAAATCGACTTCTATCAACAGATCGTGGATCAATTGGCGCGACGCACCGCGGTAAAAGACTTGCTGAATGTGGGTAGCAGCCAGGATGCCATGAAGTGGTCACAAGAGGTGCAATCCCAACTGCCCAACAGTATCGGTCTGGCCTTGATCCGGCCCGGTGTTGAGATTATGGGCACGGCTTCACTGCTGAACCTGGGGAAAGCCTGTCTTGAAGATTTACGCAACATTGAAAATCAGAAACCCATACCCAAGCCTGCCGTACATCTTGATAACCCCAGGCTGGCGCACTTTGATCTCACCAGCGAAGTCACGGGGTATGATCACACGACGATTGGCACCGTCTTTTCAAGCTTTTCCCTGGATATCCTGCAGCGCACCATTGAGTCGCTCACCCGCCATGGACAATTGCAGCGGATTCGTGATGGGCAGGGACGACTGCTGGTACAGTCCGGCCGGGTGATACCGGGAAGCCTGGTGCTTGACCACATTATGGATATCCCCAACACCACCTGGAAGCTGGAAAGTCGCAGCAGCCTGGACCCCGACCGGCATCCCGCGCAGCAACCACTGGTCATCGCCACCCTGGTCATTACCCTGGTACTGGTCGTGGTGGTAAGCGTGCTTGCGTGGCGTTCACGGCATCATGGTCCACAGGTGTAGCCCCGCCCGTTACGCTTCACAATCAAAATCCGGGCTACAGGGATGGCCATAGCCGGGCGGCTCCCCTCACCCCACTGGAGTCGCCATGCCTGGCCGCCACCAGCCGGGTATTCACACAGTCTGAAAATACATAGCGCCTCCAGAGTTGCGGCACCCGGGTATACAAATAGGACAGATTGGAAAGCCCTCCGGCAAGTATGATCACCTGCGGGTCGAGCACATTGATAACACTGGCCAGACTGCGCGCCATACGCTGAGCATAGTCCTCCAGCACGGTATGGGCCGGCTTATCTCCCCGCTCCGCCAGTTGCACCATTTCCGGTATCGACGCGGCACCGGGATGAATCCGGGAAAATTCCCGCAGCAATCCGGGACCCGATAACCAGGTCTCTATACAGCCCTGTTTGCCACAGTAGCAGGAGGGGCCTGGTAACTCTTCTGCGGCGGGCCAGGGCAACGGGTTGTGCCCCCACTCCCCGGCGATGGCATTGGGCCCCTGTAACAATTGCCCATTGACGACTACCCCGGCGCCGGTCCCGGTACCTACAATGACGGCAAACACCACCCCATGTCCCTTGCCGGCGCCATCCACGGCTTCGGAAAGTGCCAGACAATCGGCATCGTTGGCCAGGCGTACGGGCCTTGCCAAAAGCTTCTCCAGATCCTGTAATAGCGGTTGGCCATTGAGACAGGTGGAATTGGCGTTTTTTATCCTGCCGGTAACCGGTGACAGTGCACCAGGACTACCAACACCCACCGGACCGGTATCATCCAGTTCGTTTTCCAGCTCCGTTACCAGCCGTTGAATGGTGTGCAGGG
>CBDUNQ010000177.1:0-5408 GCA_965368625.1 uncultured Gammaproteobacteria bacterium | reverse complement strand
ATCATAGATCCCCTACGGGGATCATCATGAATACCTTACCCTTCGGGTCAAGGCATCCTCGCAATGACGGTGGCTTTTCCATAAACACCCTAGTCACCATGGCTACACCACTTTTCAGCACAATTGCGCCTTGTGGTGCGCCTCTTCAAAGAAGCGCTCAAATTCACGCACCACTTCAATCTCTTCCCACAACACCGGAAGTCGTTGTTGTATTTCCTGTACCACCTGTTTCCGGTATGCAGTATCGGATCCCAGGCGCACAGCCATGTTCACATAGTCTTCGGCATCCCTTGCCACGCACTCCAGGTACTCCATGCGCCGGTAAAAAGCAGCCGTATGACGGCTACGCATATAGTCACCGGGCAGGGTCACCACGGGAAGCCCTGCGGCAAAGCCTTCCAGCGTCGTATTGAAGCCACAGAAATGCATCGTATCCAGCATGACATCGCCCACCCGCAAAAGATTCATATAATCCTCTCCACCCTGGCGCGGCACAAAATGAATCCGCTGCGCCACATCGGGAATTGATTGCGCGAAACGTCGACGCAGGATCTCCGCCCAGGGCGCATGCTTTCCTTCGATAAGCGCCACCACCCCTTGTGGATCCCTGCGCAACACCGCAGCCAGCAAGTGATCGAAATCGGGATGAAACTTGAACAGATTTTGTGGACATAGATAAACATGATCGGATTCAGGCAATCCATAATGTGCACGGGTTCTGGGCACCTCCGGCAGCATGGGCTTCCGGTAATAGGCAACCGAGGCAACGCCACGCAAGCGTACCAGGGATTCACTATAGTGTTGATCTCCATCCTCAGGCTCCCAGTATTCGGTGGAGATATAGTAATCAATGGTATCGATACCCGAGGTCACCGGATGACCAAAGGAAGTGCATTGCACTGGTGCCAGACGGGAAAAGGCCAGGAAGTAGGTAAAGGGATCCATACCGATGTCCTGATAAAATAGAATATCCAACTGTTGTTGGGCCACCAGGGTACGTGCTCGCGCAAGATCGTTGGGCAGGATCACCGCTTCATCGGCTGCATCATGGATCTGCTTCGCCATGGCATCGGCAGGACGACCGAGAAAAATCACCACCACTTGGAATCGGGAGCGATCCAGATGTTTGATGATGCCATAGGAGGTTTTACCGATGCTATGGCCCTTGAGGTATTTGGAAATAAAACCCACGCGGATCCTGGTATCCGCATTGGACTTCTTTTCAGGAACTTCAAATGTCAGCTCAGGACAAGCAGCACGATACAGTTCGGCATAGCTGCGCTGCAGGGGAAGATCATCGCGACCATGATAGGCCAAGAAAAAGTTGGTATACCCATTTTCGCGCACCGGATCCCGCACACGAATACCTTCTTCTTTCAAGGCTTGCAACCCCGATAAAAAACCTGACCGCATTTCATCAATATGCGCCAGGGAATCGGGGATCATGGGTATCGCAGCCGCCAGGCGGATGCGCGCACCACCACTGGGTGCATGGACCAACACCTGGTTATAGCACTCCATGGCCTGTTGAAATTCACCGTATTCAAAATGGGCGTTGCCTTTATACATCCAGGCCTGCGCCATGCGCGGCTGCAACTGCAATACCCGTGCGAACTGTTGAATGGCTTCTTCACAATGCCCTTCCTGCATGAGGATGCCGGCATAGTTGAATCGCGCATTCAGATTATCAGGGTCCAATCGCAGTGCTTCATGAAAATGTGGCGCAGCCGCCTTTATACCCTCCAGTTGCCAGCTCACCACGGCCAGGTTTGCATGGGCATCCGCCTGAGCCGGACGCATTTGCACCACTTCCTGGAACAGACGTCGGGCTTCCGGCAATTGCCCCCGCTGCCAGCAGAGACTGGCCATTTCAAACCGTACCTCTGGCGCATGTGGAAATTGCTCCTGCAGCTGTTGACAGGTGGATAGCGCCAAATCCACTTGACCGGCATTGCGATAGCTATGAAGGAGCATAAGCCCTTTGCGCAATTCCTGTGGATCTTTCACCTTGCCACTCGCAGAGACCTTCTTTCCCGGTTTTGTTTTCTTATTCATATTGATTCGTATCTATTTGTAGGAATACCATGCACCAAAGATCCCGAGAACACAGCACTGTACTTTGCCAAAACATCAGCGGGTGGCACACCATTGCTCCCAGATATTCCTGTACTGCTCCTCCATTTCCCGAGCGATTCGATGTGCATCGAAAAGCGTGCTTTTTTCCAGCATGGCTCTCAGCTGTTGCCGTATATGCGCAAGCCTGCCACGATCACCAGACAGCTCCCTGGCCAGGCGTACATATTCTTCTTTACTGTGTGCAATGAGAAAATCCAGATCAAGACGCGCAAGAATGGCCGCACCCACCCGGCTGGCATGCCGATCGCCGGACAGGGTGATAGTGGGCACACCCATCCACAAGGCATCAAAGGTGGTGGTAGTGCCATTGTAAGGGAAACTGTCCAGGGCCATATCCACCTGATGATAGGTTTCCAGATAGGCTTCCTTGGCCGGTGTAAGTCCGGAAAACAGGATGCGCTCCGGCGCAACCCCTTCAGCCTGCAACAGGGTACGATACCGCGCGCAGGTACCTGCATCGGAAAAGTGCCGGTTCTTGAACAGTATGCGGCTACCTTCCACAGTACGCAGAATTTCAGCCCAGACTTGAATCGCTTGTGGGGTGATCTTGGCTACGTTATTGAATACACCAAAGGTGATCACCCCCTCCTTTTCAGCGGGTAGCGCATTTACATCAGGGGCATCGTCCGGTGGGCGGTAACAGAGGAAACCACCCGGCAGGCGTAATAACTTTTCAGTGTAAAACGCTTCCCCTTCACCCACCGGATCGGCAATGGCATCGGTGATCCGGTAATCCATTTCCTCGAGCCCGGTGGTATTGGGATAACCCAGGTAGCTCAGCTGTACAGGTGCCGGCTTACGGGCAAACAGGGGTAAACGGTTACCGGAGGTATGCCCTGCCAGGTCCACCAGAATATCCACCTGATCCTGTTGTATCCATTGCGCCACCACCTCATCCGCTTGCTGTACGATGGAGCGGAATGAATCCACATAGCCCTGCAATCTTTCACTCACGGCATCGGGACGCCGCACATCAGAATAGCAGGTAATACGAAATGCAGTACGGTCATGGGCCTTGAGTATGGATTCGATAAAATAGGCAACGGAATGCTGACAGAAATCCGCACTTACATAGGCTACGTGGATTTTTTTCCCAGGCTCAGGCTGAACAGCTGAATGCCTCGTACGCGGTAATTTTTGTACTGCACCCTGGGCCCAGGCACGATGCGCAGCAAAAATATCTTCATTACGCCAGTCCGGCAGATAATTGAGCGCCAGCAACCGATTGGATTGCGCGGCCATGTACCCGGGGGCTTTTTCCAGAACCTGTTGCCATTGCTCCAGGGCCGCTTCACTATCGCCCTGATTGGCGAGCACATTGGCCAGATTGTTTCGCGCGATCACATGTGCTGCATTGATGCTCAACACCTTCAGGTAAAGGGATTTTGCTTCTTCCAGTAATCCCTGATGTGCCCGAATATTACCCAGGGCCAACACCGGCTCCAGGAAATCCGCTTTGCACTGCATGGATTTCTCATAGTGAGCACAGGCACTCTCTCGCTCACCCAGCTTTTCATTGACGACACCCAGTTGATACCACAATTCATGATGCCGGGCGGATGCCTTCAAGCCACGCTCAAAATACCCTTTCGCTGCCTGCCATTTACCCTGACGATCGGCAATGGTGCCTAACATCTGCAGCGCCTCCAGATCCATGCGATTCCTGGCAAGCACCTTTTCATACAGGCGCGCGGCTTCCTCCAGTTGATTATTCTGAAAACGTGCGCGCGCCTGCATACGGTGTTTTCGGGTTAATACATCCCCATGGGCCATGAAGTCACTCACTCTTTATTTGAATTTAAGTGCCGAGGCTGGCTGCAGTACATGGTGTGCCACGATCAAGGCCAAAACCATAAATAATCCGCTTCAGCCAATCAAATTGTCTTATAGAAAACAAACCTCTTTACGCCATGCATGCTACCCCACACTGTCCCAAAGCCATCGGCGAAAAGCAACCCGATGCCCACTGGCAACAGGTGACAGCACCGGTTCGCTCATACATAATGGCCCATAGGCAAGTGAATAATAACCAGGAAACCAACGAGTGGCCGAGCAATTCCATACTTTCTGGCGACACCCGCCGGCACCCACCTGGCCAGTCACCGGGAGACACCAATGATACAGGTATTCAAGCCCTACATGGGGCAGGAAGAAGTCGACGCCGTAAGCGAGGTATTACTTTCCGGCTGGCTGGGTCTGGGGCCGAAAACCGCTGAATTTGAAAAGCGTTTTGCACAGTATATCGGCAGCCAGCATGCGGTAGCCCTTAATTCCGCCACCGCCGCTCTGGATCTCGCTCTCAAACTGCTGAATGTCCGCCATGGCGATGAAGTCATCGTGCCCACCATGACCTTTGTCTCCACCGGGCATGTGGTTGCCTATAACCTGGCGACACCGATCTTTGCCGACATCGATCCCGACACCATGAACATTGATATGGAGGATGTAGCCCGAAAAATCACCAGTCGCACCCGCGCCGTCATTCCGGTGCATTATGGCGGCAGGCCCGTCGACATGGATGCCTTGCGTGAAGTCTGCGGTGACATTCCCATTATCGAGGATGCCGCCCATGCCTGCGGTTCCAACTACAAAGGCAAAAAGGTGGGCACCCTGGGGGATATCGGTTGCTTCAGTTTCCAGGCAGTGAAAAACCTGGCCGTGGGCGATGGTGGCGCGTTGACCCTGAACAACCAGAAAATGGCGGAGCGTGCCAAACGTCTGCGCTGGCTGGGCATCGACAAGGGTACCTGGGATCGTACCGGCGCTGACCAATCCTACTGGTGGGAATACTTTGTGGATGAAATCGGCCTGAAATGCCACATGAATGATATTTCCGCCGCCATTGGCCTGGTGCAACTGACCAAGCTCGACGAGATGAATGCCCGTCGCAGGGCCATCGCCAGGCAATATACGGAAGCCTTTACAGGCCATGAGCAACTCACTCCACCGGCCCCCATCGCCAGTGATTGTGAATCCTCGCTACACATCTACTGTCTGCGTGCCCGTGACCGGAACGGTCTCAGCGTACACCTCAAGGAGCGCGATATCGCTTCCGGCGTTCATTACACCCCCATTCATACCTATAGCTGCTATGGCAATACACCGGTGCTACCCAAGGCGGAACAGGTATTTAAGGAAATCATTTCCCTGCCCATGTACCCGGGACTCAGCGATGAAGAAGTGGCACAAGTAATCGAAGGTGTTTTGAGCTTTTACCGGTAATCAGGCTTTCTATCTTTGATGCTGGCCACCACCTGCAAACCTTTTCTTTG
>CBDUNQ010000176.1:0-5417 GCA_965368625.1 uncultured Gammaproteobacteria bacterium | reverse complement strand
CAGAACCACGTCGCCGGTAGCCAGCAGGGTGAGCTCGGAAAGGGGTTGCTGAACGGTTGGCAGATAACAGAGTAAGCTGTGCAGGCAAGAACGTAAGCGCTGCACGGATACCTGGGCATCCATTAGCTGTCTGGCAGCGCGCAAGGCCACCAGTTCGCGGAAGCTATAGCGGGCATGACCGCCCTGGGTAAGGTGATGGGGAGTGAGTAGACCGGTGCGACGCCAATAGGCAATCTGGCGTGCCGATAGCCCGGTGAGCCTTGAAACCTGCTGGCTGGAGTAAAAATGCTCCACTGCTGGCATCGGGCCCCTCCGAAGGGCAATCATATGCCATAAAGTGAAGCAGAGAATTCTCTGTCGTCAAGATAAAACCGACAAGATTTCATTTTTTTGTCCATTTCAGCCTTCCAGACCCATATCACACAAGTGCCGCTGCCGCAGGCTGCCTTATCCGTGAAATGCGGCAGGATCTTCCTGCAATGTGACATCGTGATGCCATACTTTCCCTTGTACCGGTGATCAGAAACGCCAGGGTAGTAATGGAATACCAGACCGTAGCGATGCGCGTCGTAACTGGATGGGTGATGATATGTTTTTGAAAAAAAATATTATTTTACGTGGCATGCAGATTTTACTGTTGGTGGGTCTGGTATTGGTCGGCTTACTGAGCTGGAGTGCCATGCGGCTGAATACGGAAGCCCACTGGCGGGGGTTCGAAGAGACTACCGGTGAAGCGGCGCGGCTACTCAGTGAACTGGTGACTGCGGCATTAGTGGTAAATGAAGGACCCCGGTTGACGGCACAACTGGCGGGGCTGGTGAACGATCATGGGTTGCGCTATCTGGAGTTGCGCGATGCCGAGGGTGAATTGCTGTATCGCAGCGGTGAATTACCGGCCGGAGAAGGGGTGCAATCCCGCGATATGGAATTACAGCAGGATGGCCGGTATCTTGGGCAGCTTTCCCTGGGCTATGATCGTCGCCCTGTGCAACAGCGGATTACCCAGACCCGCACCATGCAGATTGTGATTTCCCTGCTACTGTTGCTGGCCGCGATGGTGTTGGTATCGCTGTTTTTTCTCCCCGTTGCGCGTCGCATGGGCGCCTTGCAGCAAGGGGCATTGGAGTTGAAGGTGGGGCATTGGTCTCACCGTATTCCCGATCGAGCCCTGGATGAGCTGGATCACCTGGCTTCCACCTACAATCTGTTGGCGGAAAGGCTGGAAAAGTCCGATGCCTCCCTGGTGCAGGAACGGATGCAACGACAGCTTGCACAACGGCATCAAAACACCCTGTATGAGCATCTCAATGCGCTCAGCTATGTGGCCAGCGCTGCCAATATGGATTTTCACACGGTGAGCGGGGATGTGGAGGGATTGCTGGGCTTCACACGGGACGACTGGTTGAAGCCCGGATTCTGGAGCCGCCGTGTTCGGCCGCAAGATCGTAGCCGGGTCTGGGGGGGCTTGGCGACGCTTACCGCGGAAGGTGGATCGGTGTCACTGGAATACCAGGTGCTGCATCACTCCGGTTCCCTGGTCTGGGTGCGGCAGATCGCCGTGGTGGAGGCCGATCATGAGGGGGTGCGCCGAAATCAGGGTCTATTGCTCAATATCGATGCTGAAAAGCGGGCGGTGGAACAAACCCGTTTCTTTGCCGATCACGATCTGCTTACCGGTCTCTACAACCGCCGGCATCTGAAAGAAGAGCTGGACCGGCAGATTGCCATGGTATTGCGCTACAAGCGTCATGGCGCATTGCTGTTCATCGATATCGACCAATTCAAGGTGATCAATGACAACTATGGCCATGGAGCCGGTGATCAATTCCTGGTGGGGGTGGTGAAACGGATCTCTGCATCACTGCGTCGTACCGATGTCATGGCGCGTCTGGGAGGCGATGAATTCGGAGTGATACTTCCGGAAACCACCGCCGAGCATGCACTCAAGGTGGCGGCGGGGATCCTGCGCCTGCTCAATGGCAAAGAGATCGAGTATGCAGGTCTGCGTTCCCGTATAACCGCCAGCATCGGTCTGGCCATGTTTCCGGAACATGGTGAGGAAGCGGAAGAAATCATCAGCAATGCCGATGCTGCCATGTATCGTGCCAAACAGTCGGGGCGAAACCGCTATCAGCTTTTTCAGGAAGAAAATCTGCGCTCCAAGGAAGTGGAGGAGCGCCTGTACTGGGATCGGGAACTGCGTTCGGCCTTGGAGCAGCAGCGTTTTGAACTGCATCTGCAGCCGGTGGTTGAACTGGCAAGTGGCCATGTAATGCATCATAAGGGCTTGCTGCGCCTGCGTGATGAAAATGGCCGCTTAAAATTGCCCGCTGCTTTCATGGAATCGGCGCAACACGTGGGTTTGACGCCGTTACTGGACCAATGGGTATTGCAAAAGGCCCTGAGCCTGATTCGGGAAACGCAAAGTGAAGAAAACCCGTTGCGTATCGTGGTGTGTCTGTCGGCAACGGAGCTCCATGACGAAAGCTACCTGGATACCCTGTTGGAAATTCTGCTGAAGGCAGAGGGCTTGCAGGAACAATTGATTCTGGAATTACCCGAATCGGCATTGCAGGCGGATTTTGTGCTGGCGCAGCGTTTTATCCGTTCCCTGCATGCCCTGGGATGTCATTTTTCATTGCGCGGGTTTGGTATCAACCCGGGTTCCATCATGGTGATGCGGCAATTCCCGCTGGATTTTGTCTGTATCGATGGCAGTCTGATCCACGATCTGGATCAGGACCTTCAAATCAGATTTACGTCAAGGCATTGCGCGATATTGCCGAACAAAATGGTATACAGACCGTGGCTGAAACCGTGGAACAGGCGGCGGTATACCAAAAGCTGCTGGATTTGGGGATCCGGCTGGGTCAGGGGTATTACTTCGCACAGCCGAGTGCCAGCCCACATCATCTGGTGGAGCTGGAATCCATACCCCCCCACACCGGTCATTGGCATTGACAGGGAGTTGAGATACCGTTTGCCCGGCACATCAGGGATGTCAGGGTTCCCGTGTGATTCGCAGATGTGATTCACAGTAACGCCTGAATGGAGTCTCGAGAATTCATCCGCTGCGTGGCAGACCCATACAGCCCGGAATGCCCCGGTATTTTCCCGCAGGGGCTTTCACTGAAATGCCCTGAGAGGTACCGTTATCCCATGATTCACTACTACAGTCTGCGGCGGGTAAACCCCTACCTGGGTGTGATACAGGTGATTGACACGGGTGCCGTGCGCGCCTATTCCAGTCATGGAGAGCGATGGCAGCCACGCAGGGTGTATGACAGCCAGCAATTCTGGACGGCTGCGGAAGCGAGTCATAATTGCGGCTTTGAAGTATTGCCCAAAGAGGTATTGTTACGCGCCATTGCCCAGCGTCCCGCCATGCCTTTTCCCCAGCAGGACCAGTATGAGCTTTGGCTGCTTTACCGGAGCAGCCAGCAACCACTGGCCTTGTTGAAAACCTGCCGCTGGGAACGGGATGTGGAGTCGAAGGTGGATCCCAACTGGCGCCCATTCCTACCAGGTAGTGCACATTTTCCAGGTGCCGCTCACCAGGCCGGTGGGCTGAAGGATGCCAAGGCCTGCCAGGATGAAGTGGAGCGGCTGGTGAATTTTTCCGCCAAACCGGCGCCCTGTGCGCAATGGTTTCATCGCCAGCCCGATGGCTCGGGTATTGGCATGGGAGGCTTGCGTGTTGACCACTTGCTGGGGCGACGCTTACCGGCTACGGCCTTTCCCGAGTTACTCGTGGATGAACAATGCTGGCCGGACGCCCAAGAGCAACAGCGGGTATGTGCTTTTCACGATTTTTTTGCCGCTTCGCTGCTCGTGCACCAGGGTATTGCTGAGCCCCTTCGCAGGCGCCTGGAATCGGCTGTACAACGATCCCCTTCCGGTCTGGTGGATACCTATCATCTGTTACCGGAAAAGATGGACCCCGAAGGCCTGGCGGTGGCCATGGTGGCTTCCAAATTAATGCAGGGGAGTACGGGCGCGCGACGTTGAAGGCAGGAAGCCGGTTGCAGCACGGAAGGGGTTTGCAGCGAACGCAGCCCACCCCGACCAGGCGGGGTGGAATAACCGCTAGAAATGCGGGAAAACCGATCAGCCCTTATTTCACCATTCTTCCCACGGCGGAGACATGTAACCCCTGTTGCGCCGCAAAATAGGCTGCCAGGTCTTTCTGGTCCTGTTCACTGAGGGAGCTGGCAAAGCCACTCATGATGGCATTTTTGCGGGCACCGCTTTTGTAGTCCGCCAGGGCGCGCGCAAGGTAATCGGCGTATTGCCCGGCGAGGCGTGGATACTGGGGATCGTTGCTGTTTCCGTCGGCGCCGTGACAGGCGACACAGGTGGCGGAAAGCTCCTTGCCTTTGGCAGCGTCTCCGGCCGCCATGCCTGCATTGGAACATAGCAGAAGGCCAAGGGAGAGAGCGGTAGTCAAATATTTGTACATGGTAAACCCCGTGTCGATGCTATTCGGTATGCGCGGAGAAAAAGGCGGCAATGTCTTCCATATCCTGCTCACTCAGGCTGCTGGCCTGGGCATGCATGGTGCCATGGCTGCGTTGCCCGGCGGCATAGGCCTGCAGTGCCGAAACCAGATACTGGGCATGTTGTCCTCCCAGTTTTGGCACCTTGTAGGTTGGATAGACATTGTTGTATCCCGGCACACCGTGACAACCGAGACAGGTGGAGGCCTTGGCGCGGCCCGCGGTGGCATCTCCGGCAGCCAGCGCGGTTCCCGAGAGGGAGCTGCACAGGCCGAGTACTACGATACTGGGCATAATGCGAATCTTCATATTCCTCACTCTGGTGGTAGTTGCTCAAAACGTCTGTAGTACAACATGAGCGTCGATATTATTTCGGTTTCTTATACAGCATCGACCACCGGAGTATACCGTTCCCGGAAGAGAATGAAACAGCCTACCAGCTTATATAGCTATAACCTTTTTCTTGGAGACGCATCAGGTCATCTGCCCCCACCTGGACCACCGTGGCGAAATCCAGCAAGTCTTCCTGCTTCCAGCCCAGGGATTTCATGGTATTACCACAGGCATGAAATTCAACGCCATACATGGCCAGACTTTCGGCGCGCTGCTGCAGGAGCTTGGGGACCGGCCGCTCCGGATTTTTACCCAGCAGGTGGATACCGGGACCAATGACGGTGACCACCACGTGAATATCATCATCGTAGCGGCGGATCATCTCCCCCACGGAAAACAGGATACTCTCCATGTAGTCTTCGTCGGCCTTGTTGAATTGATACACCAGCTTGTGAGCCGGTTCGCCAAACAGGCTGGTATCCTTGCCATTGTCGCCAGATACGGGCGCAGCCAGCAAGGTGGCGAAGAGGATGATCAGCATCAGTGAAACGGAGTGCAGCTTGGCAAGCATGTGGGTATACTCTCACT
>CBDUNQ010000175.1:0-5431 GCA_965368625.1 uncultured Gammaproteobacteria bacterium | reverse complement strand
AAGAGCCGTGCCTTGTCAGGTCTCGATTCACTACTTTCCATCGTACAAATGCCCAAGGGGATCCCGGTGGCCACCTTTGCCATTGGGGCTGCCGGTGCTGCCAATGCAGCCCTGTACGCCATTGCCATGCTGGCCACCCAGGACCCGGCACTGGCAGACAAACTGGAGACCTTTCGGGAAGAACAACGCCAACATGCCCTGAATATGGAACTCCCGCCCCCATGATCCTTCCGGGAGCCATGCTTGGAGTGGTGGGCGGTGGCCAGTTGGGAAGAATGTTCACCCTGGCGGCCCGCACCATGGGTTATCGCGTGATGGTGCTGGATCCCGACCCACGCAGCCCCGCCGGGCGCCTGGCCAATGAACACCTGCTGGCCGATTACCAGGACTCCAGGGCATTGGAGCACATGGGTGCACTCTGTGCCGCCGTTACCACCGAGTGGGAAAATGTACCCGCCACCACCCTGGAAGCCCTGGGACAGCATTGCCCGGTGCGCCCCGGCCCCCAAGCCCTGGCCATTGCCCGTGACCGGACCCAGGAAAAACAATGCCTGCAGGACCTGGGCCTTCCCACGGCGCCCTACGCGATCATTGAGCACGCCACAGACCTCGCCCAGGCCTTGGCGCGTATTCCGCCACCCTACCTGCTGAAAACCGCCTGCCTTGGCTATGACGGCAAGGGGCAAGCCCGGGTCACCAACCTCCAGGAAGCGGAAACGGCCTTTGCGGCCTTTGGCGGTACCCCATGTGTACTGGAACAGCGGGTCAATCTCCAGCAGGAGCTTTCCGTGGTACTGGCCCGCAATGGCGATGGCGACATGGAAGTCTATCCCGTGGGTGAAAAGGTCCACGTAAACGGAATTTTGCACACCACCCTGGTACCAGGCCGCGTAGCCCCTCCCGTAG
The DNA here is from genome assembly GCA_965368625.1 of uncultured Gammaproteobacteria bacterium. Taxonomy (GTDB): domain Bacteria; phylum Pseudomonadota; class Gammaproteobacteria; order DSM-19610; family DSM-19610; genus JAIVHA01. Next base: position 4,525 of record CBDUNQ010000175.1, on the reverse strand, counting down.
CAGAACATGCCATTGGTATGGCGCGGGCCCTGGCGGAGGATCTGGACTATGTTGGCGTTCTGGCGGTAGAGTTTTTCTTCACCCGCGAAGGAGAACTATTGGTCAATGAAATGGCTCCCCGGCCCCATAACAGTGGCCATTTCAGTATCGATGCCTGTGTGACTTCCCAGTTCGAACAGCAGGTGCGCACACTCTGCGGACTGCCGTTAGGCAGCACACGCTTATTGTCTCCGGTAGCCATGGTGAATCTGCTCGGCGACCTTTGGCAACCCAATGAACCGGACTGGTCCCGCCTGCTCACCAGTCCCGAAGTGAAGCTTACCCTGTATGAAAAACAGGAAGCACGCGCCGGCCGCAAAATGGGCCATTTCAATGCCCTGGCGGAAACGCCGGATGCTGCCCTGGAGTTGGCCTTGAAGCTGTTCAATGAACTAGGGCCTGTTAACACGAATCGAATGGACGCTGTTGTGCCTGAAAAAGCGCCAAGCCAGGCGCGAGGAGAAAAGTTTGGTGATTCCAAATGAACGATGAGCAACGCCGGGTGGCGTTTTTTCAGGAGCAACCCGAAGGGCTGGGTTAACAGGCCCTAGGGGACAGCTGATCACCCGTAGGAGCGAGCGCAGCTCGCGAAGGGCATCGGTGCCCTGCCGGTTCGCGAGCTGCGCTCGCTCCTACGGGTGCTGACAGATTTTCCATGCGAGGCTTGATATGTCACAACCGCTTTTTCATCTCGCTTTCCCCGTGCAGGATCTGGACGCCACCCGTGATTTTTATACCCAGGTCTTGCATTGCGCCGTAGGGCGGGAGGCGGAGCGCTGGATCGATTTCAATTTTTTCGGTCACCAGATTTCCGCCCATCTGGTGGATACACCCGAATCAACACCGGCCACCAACCCGGTGGATGGAAAAACCATCCCGGTGCGGCATTTCGGTGTCATTCTGGATTGGGATGAGTGGCATACCCTGGCCTTCCGGCTGCAAAGTGCACGCATCCCCTTCATCGTGGAACCCTATATCCGCTTTGCCGGCGAGGCGGGTGAGCAAGCCACCATGTTCTTTTCCGACCCCAGCGGCAATATGCTGGAATTCAAATCGTTTCGCGAACCGGGGCAGGTCTTTGCCACCAAGCCGAACCGGGATGACACCTGATCATAGCATCCGCCTTGTTTATTCCTCTGTAACACGGCCGGGCTTCATCAGCATCACTGACAGGCCTGCACTTCGCCACTCTCACAAATGCCCATTCATGAACTCCAGCTCCACACCAAGCGCTTTATAGCGAATGCGGCTGATACCGGCATTGGCAATCCGCATGCGATACAGGCCCAGGGGTTCCGCTCGCAATGTATGGGCTAGGATGGCACGCATCACACCGGCATGGGAAACCAACAGGCAATGGCGACCGGCATGCGCCTGCACACAGGCTTCATAAGCCTTCACCACGCGATCAATAAAGGCGTCCAGGTTTTCCGCACCTGAAGGACGTGCATTCACCGGGTCACGATAAAATGCCTCGTATTCTTCAGGGCGCTCCTGTTTCAACTGTTCGCGGGTGCAGCCTTCCCAGCTTCCAAAACCCACCTCCACAAAACGTTTTTCCACCTGCACCGGCACATCCAGCTTCTCTGCCAATGCTTCAGCAAAGGCATGACAGCGTTGCATGGGAGAAGTAATAATTTGCTGCCAGGGTGCATGGCCTTCAACCGCCGACCACATTTGCTGCCAGCCTTTTTCACTCAATGGGTCATCCACTGTATGCCCCCGATACAGACTTCCCCCCTCGGGTTCACCATGGCGAATCAAATCAATAACGGTTTCTTTCATGAAATTATCCGTAGCCTATTTATCGGGACTTAACCGCACTGGCAACGGTATAGGTCTTTCCCTGCTTGACCTTATCATAGTTGCCGAAAATCTCTTTCAGAGAGCGCTCAAACAAACGCCGCAAGCCGGTAATGGTAACCACATAGATTCGCCCTCCCGGCCGCAGGTGCGTATAGGCGTCATTGAGCATGATCGCCAGCATTTCCTTGCCCACTTTAGCCGGCACATTGGAAGCCACCAAATCAAACCGGCGATCGCCGATATGGGCAAAGCCGTTACTCAACATGGCTTGTGCATTCCCAATCCCATTGGCCTGTATATTTTTGTTGGCATACTCAATGGCCATAAAGTCTTTGTCCACCAGCAATGTAGCACCCTGCGGGGCCCGCTTCGCCATTACCATTCCAATGGGTCCGTAGCCACAGCCCAGATCAAAGCAATCATCATCAGGGCGTACCTCCATGTGCTGCAGCAGCAAACGCGTCCCTTCATCAATTTCCCTGGGCGAAAACAGACCCCAGGTGGTATGAAACCGTAATGGCACATCGCAAAGTGTTTCACTGAACACAATATCCTCGCGGATACGCTGCAAATAAGACTCGCTCATAAGGAAATGACGTTATTCGGTTGGACGCAGCCAGGAAAACTACAGGCAGGGCGATGGCTACGCTTCATTCACGCTGCAGCATTAATAAATGATTACATAAGAATATTACGACTGTTTGTGTTGGCCATTATGCGCCATTTGACATCAATATTCAGCATACAAACCATGCATTCAATAGAAAAATCCATTTAAATCAATCAGTCACAATCTTACTGCACGTTACCATGAAACCAGAAGGATAAAGCAATATAGCTACCAACCGATAGAAGGGTGTGGCCCGAACCAGCAAATGTGTGCTATGAATATTCGCACCTTTTCGCAATGGAAATGTTATAGCGTTTTTTTGCGTCTTATTACAATGACCGATAGGAAATCTGGGGGATTTGATGTTTCACAAACCACTTACCATTATTTATAGCGGAATTTTATTTCTGCTGTCATCCACCCTGCTGACGGCAGCGGAGGCCACAGCGGAAGCACCTGCTGCCAGCGATTCAGAAAACACGCTAACCTGGGTCGGCTGCGGTATCAGTAAAAAAGCCTATATGAGCGAAATGGCGGAAGCCTATGAAAAAGAAACCGGAATAAAAATCGAAATCAGTGGCGGCGGGGCCACCAAAGGAATTCGCCAGGTTTCCAGCGGCGAAACCGATATCGGTGGTTCCTGCCGCTTCCGTCTTCATGGAGAGGAAATAGAAAACCAGGCCACCCTGGTACCCGTAGCCTGGGATGCCCTGGTGGTCATCGTGCACCCCGACAACCCCATTGAAAACCTTACCATGGAACAGGTCCGCAATATCTACCTGGGTAAGATCACGAACTGGCGACAGGTGGGTGGCCGTGATGCCCCGCTGCGCCTTTATATACGCAAGGGTAAAATCTCCGGTGTGGGCCGCTCCATCCGCAAACTGGTTTTTGCCAATTACGACCAGGAATTTGTTGCCAACAAGACCTTTGATTCCACCGGCCCACTGGAACAGGCGCTGGAAGAAGACCCCAATGCCATTGCCATCACCGGTATCAGCAGTGCGCGCAAGCGCAACCTGAAGATGGTCAATCTCAATGGCAAAGACCCCAGTTATGAAAATATCAAGAACGGTGATTACATGCTGTACCGGCCTCTGTATCTTGCGTATAACCGGGGTAGCGCGAAAGAGGAAGAAGTGAAAAAATTCATTCAATTCTGCCATGGCAGAGCAGGACAGCAGATCATGCGTAACAATGGCACCGTGCCCTACCTCGAAGCCATTCATCTGGTACGGCAAAAAGCCAAACAAACCCGGGAAGCACGGGAACGGGGCTTATAGGCCAGCATTACCGGGGTTTACCCCACCGCATTGTGCAGGGATGCACTCCGCGGTTTATCACCATCAGCCTTTTTCGGGCCAATGCCCTTCCTTGTTTATCGACTGCGTGTTGCTAACCACTCTCACTCACCGGCTTTTCGCCACAACCCGGTAGCCGCAATCAGCCAGTTGCAAGCTGTGCAGTTCAACGTATCGGTGACGGATCCAGTACGACGTAATACCCGGAGTGAACCATGCCGGATCGCTGGCATCACCGGGTAATCTGACTTCCAGCTTCACAAAACGCCAGTAGCGAAGGTGTCACAATCCTGTAGCGTCCCTTTTTCCAGGCCCAGCTTGAACCAGCGCACCCGTTGTGCAGAGGTACCGTGGGTGAAGGATTCCGGGGTTACATAACCACGCGCCTGTTTTTGCAGGCGATCATCGCCAATGGCGCTGGCCGCAGTCAGGCCTTCTTCCACGTCACCGGCTTCCAGCAGGTTACGTGAACGCTTGGCAAAATGCGCCCAGATACCGGCAAAGCAATCCGCCTGCAATTCCTGGCGGACCGATAAGCGATTAGCCTCTTCCTCGCTGACACTGCTTTTCGCCTTATGCACCTTCTGCGAAATGCCCAGAAGGGTTTGTACATGATGCCCCACTTCATGGGCCACCACATAGGCTTGTGCAAAATCTCCAGGTGCATCATGGCGCTTGCGCAAGTCATCAAAAAAACTCAGATCCAGATACACCTTTTGATCGCCGGGACAGTAAAAAGGCCCCATGGCAGCCTGCCCGATACCGCACG